>NZ_CP075338.1:0-303048 GCF_023278365.1 Epilithonimonas zeae
ATGAATGAAAATTTAGAGTTAATCTGGGATAGATGCATCCAGTTTATGCGGGATAATCTAAACGCAGCGGAGGATAATACAGACCTCAAAAAGTTAGAAAATTCTTTCGACTTATTGTTTGATAAAGTTCAGCCAATTTCTTTGGTGAACAATAATCTGACGTTGCTTGTTCCTAGTGATTTTTACAAAGAATATATAGAGGACAATTACTTGTCTTTACTGTCTGCTGCACTTAAGAAAAATATCGGTAAAGGTGTGAAATTGTGGTATTCTGTAATGGAAAACAAACCTGCAGGAAAAGAAAAACCAATTACGATGAATGTAAAAGGGATTTCTACCCAGGCTCCAAAAATTCAGGAAGCCAGACCGGTTCTTAAGGATAATAATGTGAATGCTTTTGCGGTTCCGGGCATCAAAAAAATCAATATTGATTCTAACTTGAAAGCGGACCAATCTTTTGATAATTTTATCGAAGGAGAAAGTAATAAATTTGCTTCTACAGTAGCAAGGTCTATTGCAAAAAGACCAGGTTCTACCGCTTTCAATCCATTGTTTGTTTATGGTGGATATGGCGTTGGGAAAACGCATTTGGCTCAGGCGATCGGTTTGGAGGTTAAGGCTTCTTTCCCAGAGAAAGTGGTTTTGTATCAATCTTCGGAAAAATTCATTCAGGATTTTGTGAAGGCTGCAAAGTCCCAGAACAAAACAGATTTCCAGCATTATTATCAGATGATTGATGTTTTGATTATCGATGATATCCAGTTTTTGTCTGGTAAAGCGGCAACTCAGGATAGTTTCTTCCATATTTTTGATTATTTGCATCAGAACGGGAAACAAATTATCTTAACTTCTGATAAGGCACCTGCGGATATTCTGGATACTCAGGAAAGGATTATTTCCCGTTTCAAATGGGGACTTTCTGCAGAAATCAAATCGCCAAACTTCGATACAAGAAGAAAAATCATCGTTGATAAATTAAGCCGAGACGGAATCGAATTAACGGATGATATGCTAGATTATTTAGCGTCAGAAGTTAAAACCAACGGTGTAAGAGAACTGATTGGTGTTGTGAATGCAGTAATTGCTTATTCAACAGTTTACAAATCCGATTTCAGTTTAGATTTATTAAAAGACACGATTAATAAGTTAGCGACAACTCAGAAGAAAACCATTAATATTCCTTACATTCAGGAGATTGTTTGCGATTATTTCGGAATTCAGAGAGAGCAATTATTGTCTAAAACCAGAAAAAGAGAAATTGCTTTGCCGAGACAGTTGGCAATGTATTTCGCAAAAGAATATACCAATGCAACATTTACAAAAATCGGTGAAGAGATGGGTGGAAAAGACCATTCAACCGTAATGTATGCTTGCGACACCATCCGAGATGTTTCTAAAATAGATAAAGAATTGAAGAAATACATCAAGGATTTGAAAGATAAAATTGCACAATAACAATACGAGGATTTAAATTTTTTAAATCCTTTTTTTATCTTAAATTTAAAGTCATTTTACTTTTTACATAAACATTTCACAGTTTTTGAAATTATGAAAATACTAATGGTTTGTCTTGGAAATATTTGCAGAAGTCCTTTGGCGGAAGGAATCTTAAAATCTAAACTGGATGATAATTATTTTGTTGATAGTGCAGGAACAATCAATTATCACGAAGGAAATGGACCTGACGAACGTTCTGTAAAAACCGCTTTGAAAAACGGAATAGATATCTCGATGCAGAAATCAAGGCCAATCAAAAAGTCAGATTTGGATGAATTTGATTTGATTCTTTGTATGGACAAAAATAATTACAAAGATGTTTTGAAACTTGCAGACGATTCACAAAAACACAAAGTCCGACTGATTCTTGATAACGAATTAGAAGTTCCTGATCCCTATTACGGAGGAATCGATGGTTTTGATAAAGTTTACAAAATGCTCAACGATTCTTGTGAAATAATTGCAGAAAAAATCAGGAACAACACCATATAATTCATAAACAATTCTAAATTTGTAAGATAAGTTCTTTTTATGAATTTGGACATTGAACAAAAACCCTTAAAACCGAAAAAAATCTATCAGTTACTCTATATCCAAGTGCTGATTGCAATTGTTTTTGGTGTTTCTCTAGGTTACTTTTATCCGGACTTGGGCGAGAGAATGAAACCTCTTGGCGAAGGTTTTATCAAGCTGGTCAAAATGATTATTGCGCCGGTTATTTTCCTCACAGTTTCTACAGGAATCGCAGGAATGAGCGACCTTAAAAAAGTCGGAAGAGTTGCAGGAAAAGCATTCATTTACTTTTTTACATTTTCCACTTTAGCGTTGATTATTGGGATGATTGTCAGTCATATCGTTCAACCGGGAAAAGGTCTAAACATCAACCCAAATACTCTGAACGGTGCAGAGGTTGAAAAATATGTAAAAGCGGCGCACGACAATTCCTTGGTCAATTTTATTTTCAATATTATCCCAGAGACGTTATTTAGTCCATTAACAGGCGATAACATTCTGCAGGTTTTGCTGGTCGCAATTTTATTTGGAGTTGCTTTGGCAGTCACGTCAGAAAAAAGTCAACCAATTCAAGATTTTCTTCAAACCTTAACAATTCCGATTTTCAAAATTGTAGAAATTTTGATGAAATTAGCGCCAATCGGAGCATTCGGGGCAATGGCTTTCACGATTGGCAAATACGGTGTAGAATCGCTCAAAAATCTGGCGATGCTCGTCGGAACATTTTATGTGACTTCGGCGTTGTTTGTTATTTTGATTTTGGGAAGTGTAGCGTGGTATAACGGATTCAATATTTTCAAATTTCTGAAGTATATCAAAGAAGAAATTTTTCTGGTTTTGGGAACAAGTTCTTCAGAACCGGCACTTCCCGGAATGATGAAAAAAATGGAAAACGCCGGCTGCGATAAAGGTGTTGTCGGTTTGGTGGTTCCGACAGGTTATTCCTTCAATCTTGATGGAACGAACATTTACATGACTTTGGCGGCGTTGTTCATTGCGCAGGCTTGTAATATCGATTTGACTTTGGAGCATCAGATTGGATTGCTTTTGGTGGCGATGTTGAGTTCCAAAGGTGCGGCTGGCGTTACAGGTGCTGGATTTATCACCTTAGCAGCGACTTTGGCGGTTGTTCCCGAAGTTCCTATTGCTGGTATGACTTTAATTCTTGGGATTGACAAATTTATGTCAGAATGTCGTGCTTTAACCAATGTAATCGGGAATGCCGTTGCAACGGTTGTCGTTTCCAATTGGGAAAATAGATTGGATAAAGACCGATTAAAAGAAGTTTTGAACTAAATTTGTGTTGATTTTGGGTTTGGGAAGCTTAATCCGCCTGTAGTTTTCGCTCAAATCGGGCTGCAGCTTCAACATAAAATGAGCTTCAACATAATAACATAATTTTGTCATTCCGGAGGAATTTCAGCAGTTTATATTCTACGGGATGACAAAAATCGTAAATATATTTTACAACATACATTAATATAACAAAAATGCTATACCTTTTACCAGCTTATCTTTCCGAAAACTCTCCAACAGATTATTTTGCACCGACAATCAAAGACATCATTATGAATGTCGACTATTATTTTGTAGAGAACGAAAAGACAGCCAGAAAAGTCATCAAATTTTTTGCTCCGGAAAAAAAACAACCGGAACTTAAATTATTTCTACTTGATAAATATTCTGAAACGGCAGATTTGAAAGAAGCACAAAAGTTGATGAAAGAAGGTGTAGATTTTGGATTGTTATCTGAGGCGGGTTTGCCTTGCATCGGTGATCCAGGAAATATCATCGTTGGTTGGTCTCACAAAAATAATATCAAAGTAATTCCGGTTAACGGACCAAGTTCTTTTGTTCTTGCTTTGATTGCGAGTGGATTCAACGGACAGCAGTTTTCTTTCAATGGTTATTTGGCTATTGAAAAAGACAAGAAGAAAAAGGAAATTCAGCATCTGGAAAATCTGGTTGAGAAAACTGGATTCACACAGATTTTCATGGAAACACCTTACAGAAATAATCCATTATTCGAAGATTTGATCAAGTTTCTAAATCCAAATACAAAATTGTGCATTGCTGCTAACATTAATGACCCAGAAACTGAATTTATCCAAACAAAAACTATCGCTGATTGGAAAAAAAATAAACCGGAATTACACAAAATTCCCGCTGTTTTTCTAATCGGAAAATAATGTAAAAAGAAATTAAAAGTTTGATTGAAAAATTCATCTAACTTCCGACATCTAACTTCTAACCTATAATAATATGAATCAAACTTATCCTTTTTACCTCAAGTTATCTTGCATTCTCATCAGTATTGTTGTTCTGGGATTTTTGGCGATTATCGGCGAGCAGATTTTTGTTCCGATGATTTTGGGATTGCTTGTGGCAATTTTGCTGACGCCACTTTCCCGTTTTATGGAGAAGCGACTAAGATTCCCGAGAAGTTTGTCATCTATTCTGGCGAGTCTTTTGGCTTTGGCAATTATTGCAGGTGTAATTTACGGAATTTCAATACAAGTGGCTAAATTGTCGAATGACTGGCCTCAGTTTCAGAAACAATTTATTACTTTGACGGATGATTTGCAAAGCTGGATTTCCAAAACATTTGGCGTCAGGAGAAAAGACCAGCTTGAATATCTGAATGATACAGCTAAAAAATCAATCAGCACAGGAACAGCCATTTTGGAAAGAGCTTTGAAATCGATTGGCTATATCTTGATGTTGACAGGTTTTACATTTTTGTTTGCCCTATTTTTCCTTTTGTACAGAACACATCTTCTGAAATTTTTGGTAGCAAGTTTCACAGAGTCGCATCATAAAACGGTTTTTGAAGTGGTTCACAGCATTCAGTTTATGGTGAAAAAATATTTGGTAGGACTGTTTTTACAGATGATTATTGTGACGATTTTGTCTTTGATTGCTTACACAATTATCGGAGTCAAATATAATTTTATGCTAGCCATCCTTACAGGAATTCTGAATATTCTGCCATATATAGGGATTTTCATCGCTTTATTGATTGGTGCTTTGATTACGTTTGCAACTTCGGGAATTAGTCACGTTTTGTTCATCGTGATTGCGATTGTTGTGATTCATGCGATTGACGGAAACATCATAATGCCAAGAGTGGTGGGTTCTAAAGTGAAAATCAATTCGCTGATTGTGATTATCGGTTTGGTGGTTGGCGAAATGCTTTGGGGGATTGCAGGAATGTTTTTGACGATTCCGGTTTTGGCGATTCTGAAAATCATTTTTGATAGAGTAGAAGGTCTCCAATCTTGGGGTTTCCTGATGGGCGAAGATGATGAAGTACCGGTTTTTAAATCTACTTTTGATAAATATTTCTACACTAAGAAAGCCAAAGTCGATAAAATAATTGCTGATTCTGATAACGAAACTCAGGAATAAAATAGTTTCCGAATATTACCAGCGAATAATAGCAGCCCGACTTGAGCGGAAATCCTTTTTACGCAGCGTAGCGGAGTGAAAAGATTGGGAGCGGAAGGCGGAAATAGCTGCCCAAACCTAACTAAGTGGTTCGACGAAGTCAAATAATTAAAATTAATCTATGAAAAAATTAAGTTTCCTATTCATTATATTGTCTCTGTTTCTAAATGCTCAGACGGAAAAAGAAAATGTTGCAGCAATCAAAAAGTTCCAAAAAGAACTAAATGCAGAATATCTAAACCCAAAAGAATCACCTTTGCGAGGCGATAATATGAAGAATTTCAAAAAGCATCCGTTCTTTCCAATCAATCTGAAATACAGAGTTACAGCAAAATTTGTGAAAACCGAAAATCCTGTTCCGTTTGAATTGCCGACTTCTTCCGGTAAATTCAAGCAATATCAGGAATATGGTAAAGCTACTTTTGAGTTGGACGGTCAATCTTTGACATTGACTTTATATCAAAGTCTGGATCTCATGAAAATGGAAAAATATAAAGATTATCTTTTTCTGCCTTTCCGGGATTTGACGAATGAGAAAGAAACTTATGGCGGCGGAAAATATATGGATTTGAAAATCCCATCAGGAAACGAAATTGTCCTGGATTTTAATCAATCTTATCAGCCATATTGTGCTTATAATGCTTTTGATTACAACTGCCCGATTGTTCCGGAAGAAAATAAGTTACCAGTAAGAATTGAGGCTGGTGTGATGTATGAGGATGTTTATCATCATTAATTTTTAACTTCTTAAGCGAATGTCAACCAAATAGTACAATTTTTTTAAGTTTCAAAATATGATTCAAAAATATCATTGATTTCTATTTTTTCATTTTCGGGTAATGTTTCAATGATTAAAGAAACTAATTGATAAGCCAATGAAAATGGCATTTTGTGGTGTTTTTTTATCCAATTCAACAACTTTGTATTTTTAGGATTTAAATCATCAATACTTTCTATTTTTTTCCAAAGATTGTCGTAGTTCGTTTTTTCGCTCTTTGCTACATCGCCAATAATTTCAGCAATTTTTATTTTGTTATAAGTTTTGAAATGATAGCGCTTGATATTTTCTATAGTGATTTCATCATTGACATTAATAAAATCTTTAATGATAAAAGAATATTCCTTAGAATTGAATGATCTTTTTCCTACAAAATTTTCTTTTTCAAAATAAATTAACCATTCATTCAGAGTATCGTAATCGATTCCAAAGTCTTCTATAATTGTATTCTTTCCTGCAATATTGTGTTTTACATTTTCTCCTCTGTCTAAGATGTTTTGAAAAATGTCTAATAAAGGCTGGTATTTTTCAATATTGAAATCTTTTGGGATTTTTTGCTTAAGTTTTTCTAAATTACTGTGAATGTTTATAATGAAATCTTCAATATTTTTCCACTTATAATTTTCTGTAATATAATTAAAGATATTAATGAATTCATTTCTAATTTCCTCGTTTCTAAAAATTGATATGAGATTTTCTCTTTCTTTAGCGGTGGTAATGGATAAAAAAGCTTTTAGAAAAGCTCTAGGATTTGTAGCCTTAAAACTTTCGATGATTTTCATTTGGCTGTACATTTCAGTCTCTTTATTTTTCATAATTCATTTAAATAAAAATGCTATCAATAAAGATAGCATTTAGATGTGTTAATCGCCTTGGTAATTTTCATTGTTTGGGTTTAGCTGGTTGGAATGATTGTCTAAAGCTGCTTGATACGCATCATTGTTTGGATTGCAGATGTCTGCTTCATGATTTCTTGGCATGATTTTCTAAATTTAAAGAGTTAATAAAATTGTTTTGTTCGTCTGGATAAATATAAAATTCATCAATAATTTCGTTTTCTGCTAAATACATTTCTTTGTTTTTTTAGCAAATTTAAAAGACGTAGGAATGATATTTCAAGAAGTAATCCGAATTAAAAAAAAGTTTTTGAAATGGGTCAAAAACTAAAAACCTTTCAGAGTTCGTGACTATGAAAGGTTTTTTATCAGCAATTTAAAATTTTATATTCTCTCCAATTCTCCGGAATCAATCGTGGTTTTGAAGGTTCCGTAGTTAACAATGACTTTGTTTTTTGAAATCTTTTCAATGGTGCCAACACTTGTACTTCCGGCGATTCGAACACGTTGGCCAACTTTCATCCAAACCGCGCGTTCTGCTTTGCGTTTTTCTTCCAATTTTTCGTTGGTTTCAGCAATTTTTTCGATGACGTCTTCTTTCTTCAGTTGTTGCGTGATTTTACGTTTCACCACCTGAAGACGTTTTGTTTCATCTTTGTCAGTTCCCAGTTTTCGGAATTTTTCCTGTTCCAGGATTTTCACAAAATCTTTGACCACATCTTTTCGGGATTTACCTTTCACATAACTGTCGATAAACGCTTCAATCTTGTTTCCAAATTGTAGTTTTCTGTGTTCTTCTTCGTAAAGTTTTTGGAAATTGAATAACTTTTGCTGAAGCTGTTCATTCAGTTTTTGGAGATTATCTCGTTTATCTTCAACAGAATCTCGTTTTTCCGACAAATCAGATTTCAATTTTTCAACTTCGAATTTTTCCTGCTGAAGTTTTACAATCGTTTTGTCAAGGTTTACAATATCGTGTTCTACTTTCTTTCTTGCGTTTTTAATAATAAATCTCGGAATCTTATTTTTTTCAGCCACTTCAAAAGTGAAAGAACTTCCGGCTTGTCCGATTTCCAATTTATAAAGCGGTTCCAAAGAATGTTCGTCAAAAAGCATTGCTGCATTGGTTGCTGCGGGCAATTGTTCTACAACCAATTTGATATTGGTGTAATGTGTTGTGATGATTCCGAAACTTTTCTTGTCGTAGAAATATTCCATAAAACTTTCCGCCAAAGCACCGCCCAATTCCGGGTCAGAACCGGTTCCGAATTCATCAATCAATAACAACGTTTTGTTGTCCGCTTCACGAATCATTCCGGACATTTTTTTCAGTCTCGATGAGTAAGTTGATAAGTGATTCTCTATAGACTGATTGTCTCCAATGTCTGTCATTATCTTTTCAAAGAAAAACATCTCCGATTTTGGATGACAAGGAACTAAAATCCCGCTCTGGATCATCAGTTGCAACAATCCAACGGTTTTTAACGTGATGGATTTACCACCGGCATTTGGTCCGGAAATACAAATGATTCGGTTGTGTTCTGTTAACGTTAAAGTCTGTGAGAAAATCTCTTTGTTTTCGTTTTTATTCCTGATCCAAAGTAATGGATGAAATGCATCTTTCAAACGCAAGGTTTGATGTCTGTTGATTTTCGGCAAAATTCCGTTGACTTTTTCGGCAAATTTTGCTTTGGCTCGAATTAAATCCAAATCGAAAATATAAGTTTGATAATCCGAAAGTTGTGGCTGGAATTCTGCAATCTCTGCAGTCAGTTGACGAAGGATTTTATCGATTTCTTTTTTCTCTTCCTCCTGATTTTCTCTCAGTTTGAAATAATGTTTAACAACACTTTCTGGCTGGATATAAGTGATAGAACCTGTTTTGGAAATACCTAAAACACGTCCGTTAACTCTTTTCTTGAAACCGGATTTTACCGCTAAAACTCTTTGGTCTTCGACAATTGTTTCCCTGATATCTTCTAAAAAATCCGAATAAGTAACCAAAGAGCGGTTGAAGTTTTCGTCAATTGCTTTTCTGGCGTGTTGGATTTCTGCTCTCAAGGTTTTCAGAATTGTCGAGGCTTCGCTTTTGACTTCTCCAAATCGGTTAAAAACTTTGTCAACTTTATCAATGATTTCTTTTCGGAATTCCAAATCTTTGATTTCTTCCAATAATGTGGGGAAAGCTTCTGAAAGCTGAGGTAAGAATCTTTGCAATTTCCCGATTTGCTCGGTAATTGTTTTGATTTTGATAAACGATTTATTCTCTAATCTGTAATTCTCTATCAGCATCAGTTTTAGTTCCTCTTCGATGTCTTCATATTCATCAAAAGGAATGGCGTTGGAACTTTCAAAACTCGTTAAGAATTCTGAGGTTTTTTTCAAAGAGATTTCTGCCTCGTCTATTTCCATTGGACGAAGTTCCATTATTTTGTCTGCCGTTTTCGGCGAGTAAGCGAAAGGGGCGATTTCCGAAAGGAGTTCCGGAAATTCTAATTCGTTAAGGTCTGCTTGATTAATATTCACATTGCAAATTTAATCAATTTATAATGTAATTTTTTATTGAGCAATATTGTGAATTGATGTACTTTTAAATTTTAATAATACCAGTGAAATCTATTATTCTATTCTCACCATTATTAATGTACATCTGGATTATCCTGAACTGGGTTCTGATGTTTCAAAATTTTGGTTCTCAGGATTTTTTGGATTTGGCAGAAGAGCGAGCAGGAGCGGAAGTTATTTTCCTGATTGCAGGATTTCTTTTGGTCGGAACTGCCTCGGGTAAACAGACAACACGGGAAAAGCGGGTGTTTTGGGGTATTTTTATTTTGTTTTTATTGATTGGACTTTTCATAACAAAAGATAATTGGTACGGATTGATTTCTGTTTTCGGAATTTTTGCAAATCATCTTGTAGAATATTTTTCTCAAACAGGAGATTATGGCGATGAGGCTGGTGATAATTTTATGAAAGGAAAAGGCGGGATTTTCAAATTTGTTTTACTTGTTTTATATGGGCTTCCGGTTGGCTTTTTGTTAAGTGCTTTAGATTCTGGAAATAATGCTTTAGCGATTTGTGCTTCTATCATCGGTTATTATCTTATACTTTTCTTTATTGAATTAAATAATTCTTTGAATAGAAATTAGCCAAAATAAAAAAGGAACCTACAGCTGAGTCTGCAAGTTCCTCGAATCACAATGTCTTTCTAGCGCAATATTGTGATGTTGAAAAATCTAATTATATGAAAAAGTTATTTGATTGATTTTAAATTTTGGTTGCTAAGCTGAATGTCAGGTCCAAGTCGTCTTTTACGACGATCATTCCGCCCATTTTTTTTGGAGGAGTGATATTAAAATCACTGAATTTTACATTCTTGCGTCCGATTAACTTATTATTTTCTATCTCAAATTCTACGTTGTATCTTTTACTTTGGTTCATCATTTTGACTTCTACAACGGCGATATAATTTTTCTGAACTTTGGTGAAGTTGATGAACTTGATAATCATATTCGGATATTTTTCAGAATTCAGGATTTTCTGAAAATCTTTGGTCATCATTTTGTTTCCGCAATCGAACTCGTTGACTTTTAAAATGATATTCGGAAGGCTTCTTTCTGTGAAAGTATAAACGCCAGTTTCTGCTTTGAATTTGTTATTGACACATTGAAACTTGTTTACATTAGTACTTCCGTTAATCTGAACAAAATTTTCCTGTGCCTGCGCAAAAAGCGTCATAAAACCGAAAAGTAAATAAAGAAGTCGCATAATTTTAATTTTTAAAAACAGAGGAAACCTGAGGGTTTCCTCTGCTTCTGTTAACTGAATATTTAGAAAGCTATGGCTGCTTCTAATACAAATCCATTGAATTTGCCACCATAAAGGATGTTGGTTGGCGCATATCCGTCATATTTTTGGTTGACATACTCCAGCTTGGTAAGAATATTTTTTGTCATAAACCATCCACCTCCAACATTGAATCTTGTGACATCCACTTTTTCGCCGGTAGCCAATTTTCCGTCTACGCCATTGTATCTTCCTGCGATATATAAATTCTCGTTGTTTCCAAATCTATAAAGCAATTCTGCAGCGTATTGGTTCCAGGTTCTTCTGTCTGTCTCTGCGAAGTTTCTACCAGAAGCGTTTTCATAAGTTCCGAAGAATTCCAGTCCTTTGTATTTTACAAACGGATTGATCATAAATGAGGTCAGTTTGTTTTTGAA
The DNA here is from genome assembly GCF_023278365.1 of Epilithonimonas zeae. NCBI lineage: Bacteria > Pseudomonadati > Bacteroidota > Flavobacteriia > Flavobacteriales > Weeksellaceae > Epilithonimonas > Epilithonimonas zeae. Next base: position 11,295 of record NZ_CP075338.1, read on the forward strand.
GTCAGGAACAATCTGTCCAGATCTGAAGTTTGCAGAAGAAGTTGCGGCTGTATTTTCCATTACAAAGTAATATCTTGATCCTGCTCTGTCTCCATCATAGAAATCGAGTCTTTGGGTGTGCGCTGTATTGTAAACAGATCCTGTTAATCTCACTCTAAGATCTTCATTAAGCTGTTTGTCATAGCCTAATTTGGCATAAAGAGAAGGACTCGTTCCACCATTGGCAGTTTGGTTCAGCCTTCCGTTGGTTATACCTGCCATTCCTATAAATCCGTCTCTTCTGTAATAGACCTCAGCAAAAACCATTGTTGCAAAAGCATCCATCAGATAGTTGCCTACAAAAGGGTTGTTTGTAACATAAGCATTGTCACTTCTTCTGAAATGGACATCACCATAATTGATCTCATCGTGACCAAATTTGATGGTTGCATACTTCATCACGTCTTTAAGAAAGTCTTTCTTGATGAAGTTTAATTTGTTGATTTGTAAATATCCACCTTTTACATAAGTCTCGTTGTGATGACGAGAAGATAAAAAAGTTCTCAAATGTAAGTTAACGCCGTCATATAATGCCACGTCAAGATCAAGGTTGGCAGTTGCCAGGTTGAAGTTGTTTCCGATATCATACAATTGGTTTGTATTGACTCCAGCAGCGTTGAGTACAGGGGTTGCATTGTTCTCGTGCTGGATAGCCTGGAACTGAAGTGCGAATGCACCTCCAACTCTCACTTTCATTTTTTCAAAAGTACTTACAGTATCTTTTGGGTTTTCAAAAGCATTGATGCTTCTATGATCACGTGGATTAAGGTTGTCGATTGGAAATTCTTGAGCCAGGCCAAGGTTTGCCATTGCTAAAGCAGCGATGAAGCTAACTTTTAATAGATTTCTTTTCATGATATTAAAATTATTCAGTTGTTATTCAGTTTGATTTTTTATTCTGCTACAATATTCACTTTTACAGTGACAGCATCTCCGGTTTTGATTCCCATAAATCCTGGACGATCCATCCCGAATTCAGATAATTTTACCGTTTCTGTTCCGTCTATGATGTAGGCATTTCCTTTTTTTACTACAGACACTGGGAAGGAAACATTTTTGGCAGTTCCTGCTATGGTTAATTTCCCTGTAACATTGCTTTTTCCGATATTGATTGAGCTTGCTGTGAAAGTTACGTTTGGAGCTTTGTCAGATTTTAAAGTTTCATAAGCTTTCTTTTCCATTGTTTTACCTTTTGCTGCATTCAAAGTCTTTACTGGAACTGTAAGGTTCACATTTGTAATTGCATTTCCTGCTACTATACCACTGAAAGTTGAGGTTGAACCTTTCATTTCCCAATCGTGCATTGGAGAAGTTCCTGAAATAGTGATTGTTGTAGTTTTTTGGGTTATTTTTTGAGCATTTGATAATTGCGGCAATAAAAGACCTCCTAAAACTAAACCAAGGCTAATTAGATTTTTCGTTGTTTTCATTTTATTAAATATTAATTGTTATTATTATATATCTTTTGTTATTGATAGGACAAAGGTATAAGGTTGGTAAATAATTTGCTATTTTTTTACAATGACAAAAATCTTATTAATGTTGTCGGTTATGATGTTGATAAATAATATCGATAAGTCTTATTGATTTCATCAAATAATAATTTGTTTTATCAATAAGTGAAAGTTGTTTATGAGTAAAGATTATAGAATAATCAGGGATGACATTTGTTAGGTCAGTAATTAATGATGAATATCAGTATTGATATTTTTGATTATTTATAAAAAATGTTAAATTATTGGGATATTAATAAATTTGTATGACGGATGTCATAGTTTAGTTTTTAGAAATTTATATAAAACAAAACCACTGAATTTCAGTGGTTTTTTTTAAAATATATATGTCTTAATAATTAGTATTGTAGTTACAATTATCTTAAATCTATTGTTAATTACATTAAATTATTAAATATTTGTCTCTTTTTCCAGTCTTTTCAGAAAATAAGAAGGAGAAATTTGATATTTTTCTTTAAAATTCTTAGAAAAGCTTTGTGCAGTACTAAATCCTACCTTTTCTGCAATTTCTTGAATTCTTAAATGCCTCGTTCTTGGTTTTTTTTGCCATAGTTCAATAACATAGTTTAATCTTAAATCATTTATATATGATAGAAAATTGTTTTTTTTATATTGATTGATAATTTTGGATAAATAAGAAACATTGGTGCCGCATTTTTGTGCAAGATATTGTATAGTTAAATCTTTCTGCAAAAATTCGTTTTCAGATTCGAACTTTGATAAAAAGTTAAGTATATTTTCTATAATAAGCGGGTTGATTTCGGGTAATGTGTTTATAGAAAATCCTAAATCTTTATACTCTTCTTGTGAAACTATTTTCTCATAATCATAATTAATCAAAGAGTCAGCATTCTGTATTTGTTCAAACAATTTTTTATAGTGTTTCTGTCTTTTATAATAATATTTTGTTAACCATAGGAATGCTGTTAATGTTATTATGCATAGAATTAATAGCAGAATTTTTGTTCTCTTTTCATTTTTCAATGCATCTTCTAGAAGTAATTTATTTTCTTTTAAAATATTAGCATCATATTCCTTTTGTAATGTTACATATATATATTTGTAGTTTGTTTCAAAAAGTTTATCTAAAGCCAATAGCTGATTAATGATTTGTAATTGTTTTTGAATGTCATTTTGATCTCTATAATAATCAATAAGTATTTCGAAAGCTGGTCGAAATTGAGGATCTATTTTTCCAGTTATTCTGTATTCCTCACTTATTTTTTTTAAGTATTCAATAGATATTTTCTTTTCTCCTTTATGCCAATAACTTAATCCTAAGTAATATGTTTCTGTTAGATGTTTCCAATTATCATTATATAACTTAAGAGCTTCATCTAATTTACTAATCGCTAAGTCGTATTTTTTTTGAAAATAGGCATCTGTCCCAGCTAAAGAAATAAAATAACTTCTATACTCTTTGTAATTGTGCTTGTTAATGAAATCTAATCCCTCTTTTAGTAATTCCTTATTCTCGTCAAATAAATTAAGTTTGCTATTTGTATCTATGTAAGAAATAAGAGTATATATGTAATATAATCCATAATCTGTATTATTGGTCTTTTGATGATTTTTTCGATAAAAATTTAAAACTCTTTTTAATATTTTGTGTGCATCATTATATTGTCCCAAATAAATTTTAGTTTGTGCAATGAGAAATTCTGCATTATTTATAAGGTAAAAATTGTTTTTCTTTTTTATATATGTATAACCTTCAATATAATTCTTTAAGGCTTCAGAATATTTCTCTTCATTCATATAAATAGTGCCTTTTGCAAGGAAACAGTCCCCAATGATATCACTATCTTTTTGTTTAAAAGCAGTAATTAAAAGACTATCTCCGTATTTTAATTGTTCATCTCCTCTGGAATAGGTACTTGCTAATGAGTAAGATTTGTGAAGTTGTTTGATGTTATTTTCAAGTTTTGCCTTTTTAATCATTTCTTTTATATAAAGAAATTGTTCAGATGGTTTTTCTTTCAAATGATTAATCTTGTTTTCCATAAATGAATAATATGGCTGCTTTTTATTATTTGAATAAATGTAAAAAACGCATGAAAAATAGATTGTAAGACTTAAAAATAGCTTCATAGATCATTTGATAATTATCAAATTTAAACAAAAACTTCATTTAATAAAACGGTTTTGAATTACAATGAATTAAGTTTTGAAATTCACATCTTTACCATTTTTTTTCTTATTTGTACCTTTAAATTCTTTGTTTTTATCGTTTTAATTTACATATGTAAGGTTTTCCATATTAGATAGTTTGCTTTGTATTTGAATTGTGTTTTAGATTTAACAAAAAACAACTCAAATCATGAAAAAATCAAATTTCACCATTCTATTGTTATTAATAACAGTAACACTTCTATCATGCCGGCAAAATGATGAGGAAGTTTTCTTAGCTAACTCTAAGCATATTTCCTTGACGGGAAATAAATTATCAAAGCGAGCCGATACGATGATAATTATCAACCAAAACACTTATCTAATCTTATTAGAGGAACCAAAGTTCCCACCGAGAAAATAGTATTAAGAATTATTTTCCTACTAAAATAAATTCAACAATAATTTCTATACCCCGAAATTGGATAAGTGGTTATGCAACAATATTGAAGATTTCTGTTTAATACTATTCTTGAACTCTGGGTATATAGATGTATAAAAAATTAGGAATAGTGATGTCTAATTAAATAAATCTAAAATATCATGAAAAAAACTATTATTTCTTTATTTCTTTTTAATGCCTTGATAATTAGTGCACAATCATGGAATGTTACAGGAAACTCAGGGACAAATTCTACAACCAATTTTATTGGTACAACTGATAATCAGGATTTGGCTTTTAAAACAAATAATTTGGAGCGGATCCGGATTAATAATAATGGTCGGTTTATTCTTCAAAATTTAAATGTAGGATCGTATGGCTGGGATAATAATCTGTTTTTTGGAGGAGGAAATGATATATCTACTGGCTTAGGGAATACAGTTTTTGGTCTAGCAGCATTGTCATATAATACTACTGGGGCTGCAAATACGGCGGTAGGATCAAATGCCCTAAGAGCTAATCTGACAGGAACCTCTAACACAGCTTTTGGCGTTAATTCGATGATGGCTAATACAGCAGGCTCAGAAAACACAGCTGTAGGACTTAATAGCTTAGGCGGAAGCGGGACCATCAATCATAATACTGCCATTGGCTTTGCTGCTATGTCCAGATATAACGCTAATAACACAAATTCTGTGTCTTATAATACTGGAATTGGCTGGGCGGCGATAGGTAATATTATAAATGGTAATAATAATACAGCTCTCGGGGGAGGCGCATTAAGAACAATGACCACTGGCAATAATAACATAGCTATTGGTTATAACTCAGCAGTTACTCTAACATCAGGAAATAACAATATTTTAATTGGTAATAATATTAATACATCTGCATCTACGGCAGATAATCAACTTAATATTGGCAATTGGATTTACGGGCAAAATGGAAAAATAGGTATTGGTGGTTTGTCAGATGTAAATCTGGGACTCAAGGTCTATGGAAGAACACAGATAAAGTCCGATATTAATTCTGATGGTTTTGCCGTTTTAAATGACATTTCAAACGTAGATAATGGAGCGTCGTTGGTTTTTTTACGATATGGACAATATCAGCCAAATAATCCTGGAGTATTAGACGTTTCTGGCTTTGTCTCACCATCTCTATATGAACAATTTTTCTCTCTTAAAGCAAATGGAAAGTTATTTTTAGGAACATCTACAAACCTTACCTGTTCAGATTGTTCAACTTACAGGCTATTTGTAAAGGATGGAATAAGAACCGAGAAAATTAAAGTTGATATCGCCTCTGTAAATGGATGGGCGGACTATGTTTTCAAAAAGGATTACAAGCTTGCGTCATTAGAGGATGTGGAAACGTATATCAATAATATGGGGCATTTACCTAATATTCCTTCAGCCGATGAGTTGGTTAAAAATGGGCTTGATCTAGCAAAAATGGATGCGAAGCTCTTGGAAAAAATAGAAGAATTGACACTATATAATATTGACCTTTATAAGAGTAATAAAATTTTAAAGGATCAGCTAAATCAACAGCAGCTAACTATAGATATGCTATTGCAGAAAGTTGAAAAACTTGAAGCAAATTTAAAATAACAGATTCATACTTAACTTAAACATAAACTATTTGTATGAAAATCGATGCAAAATATAGTATTCTTATTGCTGTATTATTCTATAACTCTGCCTTTTCACAAAACGTAGAGAATAGTGTATCAGTTGATAAGACCAGATTGATGACAATCATTGCTCAACAAAAGCAAAAAAAACAACGAAATAATATTCTAATTGAGAATCTGAAGTTAAAAGGATACAAAGAATTTATTGATGATGGAGTTAATGAAAAACAACTTATTGGAGCTGATGATGAAGGAAATCCCCTTTATTACACAACACTTAATTCCAAAGCTTCTCAAAGAATTAAAGCAAATTCACTATATGATGGAGGTTCATTAGGTTTAAACATCTCAGGTAGCGAAATGCGTATTGGACAATGGGATTTTTCAAAACCAAGATTAAATCATGAGTTGATTCTTGGGAAAGTAAATTATGATATCTCACAGAATCAAACTATTTCGCGACACAGTACTCATATAATAGGAACGATGGTTGGTAACAATTATAGCAATCCTGATGCAACTGGTGTTGCTTATAGTGCTATTGCCACAGCTTACGATTGGGTAAATGATGTTGCAGAAATGGCAAATGAAGCATCAAATAATCTTTTGGTTGCTAATAACAGTTATGGTTTTGACCCAATATACTATCAAACATATCAATTTGGAAAGTATAATGAAACTGCTAAAAATTGGGATCAAGTTATGTATTATGCACCATATTTCCAGATTGTAAAGGCTGCTGGAAACGCGAGAGGTCTTGATCCTTCTGTAGTTCCACAAGTTTCATCTAAAAAAGGTTATGATCTCTTAGAAGGTGCCGGAATAGCAAAAAATGTACTCGTCGTTACTTCTGTTGACAAAAATGAGAATCCAAGCGGAGGCTCCGATTTTTTCATATCAGCTTTCAGTAGTTTAGGGGGGACGGATGATGGTCGAATTAAGCCAGATATTTCAGCTCTTGGGCAAGATGTTTATTCCGCTATTGAAACTTATAACTCTGCTTATGGATTTTATAACGGAACATCATCTGCCACTGCTTCAGTTTCAGGCGCTATTATTTTACTCCAACAGTATTGGAGCTCCCTTTCTTCTGTAAAAAGAGATTACCTATGGTCGTCCTCAATCAGAGCATTGTTAGCGCATACAGCTAATGATAGAGACGCTTTAGGACCTGATTATGTTTATGGTTGGGGATTGATGGATACCGAGCGTGCAACAAGATTAATGTATAATGATACAAAAAGTACCCTTATTAAGGAAGATAATCTCCAACAGGGTGGAGAATATCGGTTGTATGTAGTTGCTTCAGAATTTGAAAATCAACCATTAGTAGCAACTTTAGCGTGGACTGATCCTGAAGGGAATATTGTTGATAATACGGAGGATGATTCAGTTCCTTCATTAGTAAACGATCTGGACATTACTATTTTAAAAAAAGATAGTAGTGGCAACTTTAAAACTTACTACCCTTGGAAACTAGGTGGAATGCAAAATTTAACTGCAGCTGCAACGAGAAATTCAGATAATAAAGTTGATAACATTGAGAAAGTAGAAATTGATAACGCTGACGGGTTGTACCAAATTGTTATCAAACATAAAGGAAACCTGTTTTCAGGTTCGCAAAACTATTCATTAGTTATTTCAGGGATTTCATTTTGTTATACAGATGATATGTATGTTCTGACAAGAGATAAGGATAATATTGAAACTTCAAATTTTGTAGGAACAGCAAAAAATATTAAAGCATCTAATGTTATTAAAAGTGCTGCCCAGAATATTGTATATAAAGCTTCTAAATCTGTGGAATTATTACCTGATGCATCAGGAGGCTCTGGTGCTGTAGGCTTTACGGCAGAGCAAGGTGCTGGATTTATGGCGATTATTGATCCTGATTGTGACGGTTCATTGCCTGCTTTGGTTTATCACTCTCAAACCGACAGACCTATTGCAACAGACAACAATGGTAATTCAAATACAAATTCATCTGAAGGTAGTCAAAATGTACAAAAACAGCTGGAAAATCTTTTAATTTATCCGAATCCTGCAAAGACTGAAGTTAATATTTTTTATAAAATAACAACACCTTCGATTGTTAATATTACAATACTTGACTTAAGTGGAAAAAATGTTTATCAGCAAAAAAGTAATCAAAAATTTCCAACAGGGATATACCAAAAACTTATTCAAACAAGCGGTCTTTCAGCGGGTATTTATATGATGGTAATCGAAACTTCAGATTATAAAGAATCAAAAAAAATAATTATCCAATAAAATTAGTACAATGAGAAAATTTTTACTACTAACTCTACTCATGTTTTCTGTAGGAGTAGCTTCCCAGTCACCAGGAGGGGTAAGCGGAGTGGATCTTTGGCTTAAAGCAGATTCGGATAATGTCAATCTATCCTATTATCAGGATTTTGGTTATGGTCAACATCAGGTTCAGGCTCCAGATATGCAAAGTAGACCTACTTACGGGTTAGTTAACTTTAACGATAGTTTTACCTTTGATGGTCAAAAGAATTCTTTAAACCTAAAGTACCTTATGGAGCTTTTAAGTAAGGTAAGTATTTTCACAGTTTTTCAAAACAAAAATCTCAATAAAGAAAGCGCTGTATATACAACTGATAACTCAGGAGAAAAAGAACTTTATTTTGGCACAGCAAATATATTTCGATACAATGGTGATGCAATGGAATATGCCAATGTAAACCAGTTGGATAGTGCTGTTTCTTTCAATGTATACTCAAAATTTGATATTCCTTCTAAAAAAATTGGTTTTATTAGTGGAAATACTGGGAAAAGCACTCTCTATATAGGAAAAGATGTTCGCACTAACCCAGAATGGCAACTTTTCAAAGGAAACCTCCCTGAATTATTCATTTACAATAAAATTCTTACTCTGAACGAGCGTACGCGAATTAATTCCTATTTGGCAATAAAATATGGCATCAGTCTGCCATATACAGAATATTTGAGTTCAAAAAGTAAAAAGCTTTGGAGAGAAGAAGATTATAATGAATTTCCAAACAGAATTACAGGAATAGGAAGGGATGATTTTTCTGCTTTATATCAGAAACAATCTACCAATAGTTCTGAAAGTAAACGACTTGTTATCTCAGCGGGAGAACTCTCTGTCACAAACAAAAAAAATACAGCCACTTTTGGAGACCAAAGCTTTTTAGTTTGGGGAGATAATGGTAAAGAATTAAAAGCAGGAGAAGAAAATTTTGGCTTTGAAGCGTTACAAAGATTATGGAAAGCAAGATTTACATCAGAACAAAGTCAAAGTATTAAAACTTCTGTATTGTTTAATGTAAAAGATATTTTTCCAAATATTCCATCTGATAAGAATGTCTGGCTAATCATTGATAAGGAAGGGAGTGGAAATTTCTCCACCCAGTCTGACGCAATTCCTGCTGATCAGATCAATAGCAAAGGAGAGGCGAAATTCTCGGAAGTGTATTTTGATCAAGACCTTTCGGGAACCGATGTATTTACTTTCGCTTTGGCTTCACAGATGTTTGCATTATATGATTTGGTTCAGCCTTCCTGTATTACTACTGAAGGAAAACTCTTACTTAATATTAAAGGAGGAAAGGCTCCTTTCCAATTGACTTTGACATCAGATAAGGGTTATTTAGGAAATACTACTATTCAAAATTCTGAAATTTCTTATAATCAGCTTAGTGCAGGACATTATATCTTAAAAGTTAAAGATGCCCTTTCTTATGAGCAAGTGTATGAATTCGACATCAATCCATTTGATGATATTAATCTGAATTTAGGTTCTGAATATCAGATAGGAAGCCAAGGTTATGTGGAACTGGATGCTTCACAAAATATCACTGATTTTGAAGCAAGCTATGAATGGACTTCTGATAGTGGATTCAGTAGTTTCCAGCCTAGAGTAAAACTGTATGAAGAGGGAACTTATACTGTAACGGTGACAACTAAAGATGGATGCAAGAAAACAGGAAGTTTTAAAATAACAAAAGGAATTGAAAATAGTATAGTGCTATATCCAAACCCTACACGAGCAGGGGAAGATTTTAATATTAGGATTAGACTAAGCCAATCGGAAGATGCAGATATTAAAATGTATGATATGTCTGGAAAATTGATTTCCTCAAAACAATTACAAGGCAAATCTTCTTATGATATAAAAGATCGCATGCTATCTCAAGGATCTTATGTTATTACGATTGTTACTGAAACACAGCAAAAAACGTTCAAACTCATCATTAACTAATAATCTTAATCTTATGAAACCAAATATATTCAGCTACATCCGAAATCAGAAAAAGCTGGTTCGTTTTGTAATATTTTTTATTTCCTGGAGTCAAGTTTACGGTTATAGTTATGCCAACTATTTCAGTAGAAAAGGCAATACGTCAACAAAAAGATACAATCCAATATATGTAAGTGATAATTCCAATAATATTTTAAAATCGGGGACAGATAAAATTTCTCGCTCGAATAAAGGACAGGAGCTAAATTCTTCTATCGCTCTAAGACATCAAGAAAATATTAGGAAATCTATAACAGCTAATCCAGCATCAGTAGTTTATTTCAATTCTGATATAAAGGAAGGCATAATTGGAAAAGATAAAAACTCTCCTGTTGATCAGGTTTTTGACAATGTATTCAATATCAGTATAGATGAACTTCCTAAGAATGGAACTGTTACATTAGAGTATGATCTCTTTGGAGTTTCTGACTATTCTGGTGTAAGTAAAGTTATCAATGATGATCGTTTTTCTGGTGGATTAAATATACAGCATACTCAAAACTGGACGCATCAATCAGAGCTGATTAATTCAGGAACGTTAATTAAAGGACTCAACACTGTTTTATTTACCATATCGCCTGATGCCAATTATGCCTATAAGGTAAAGAATGTTCGTTTTAAGATAACAACTTCCAAAAATATAATTACTTCCGATAATAATCTGAACACATTATTAAGTGGCACTATTACTAAGGAATTTTTTAAAGGTCAGTCACAAAATTTCTCTATAGGCAATGCTGGATTGGAGACCTTGGAAGGAAGTATTGCCTACAATACAGTTTTCAGTATTACACCTTTAGAAATATTGGATATTCCAGCGATTGCGCCTGAAATGGTCAACGTAACTTCCGAAAAAGCGGGTTATCGTTTTCTTCCTCACGGTCAGCATTTTCAGACTCCTGCAAAAGTATCGTTGGGATTTGATAAAAATAAAATTCCTTCGGGTTATACTGAAAATGATATCAAAACTTATTTTTTTGACAGAGCTTCCAAAAAATGGATAGCATTGGAAAAAGATTCTCTTATATCTGATAAACAAATTTTAGTTTCTAAAACGACCCATTTTACGGATATGATAAATGGGATTATCAAGGTACCAGAATCGCCTGAAACAGGAAGTTATGCTCCCAACAGTATCAAAGATATCAAAGCGGCTGATCCTGTGTCAGGAATTGTAAGTATAGCCGCACCTTCCCCAAATAGTCAGGGAAGTGTAACAACCAGTTTTCCAATTAAGCTTCCAGCCGGAAGACAGGGAATGCAACCTTCATTATCTGTTAACTACAACAGCGACGGAGGCAATGGATGGCTGGGAATGGGTTGGGATCTTTCTATTCCGGCGATTAGTATTGATAGTCGTTGGGGAGTTCCAAGATATGATTCTGCAAAAGAAACAGAGATTTATACCATTGCTGGGGAACAGCTGACATTCAAAGATGGCAATAATTATGTGATGCCTAACCGTAACGAAGGGTTTGATAAAAATAGGCTTCCTGACGGTACGCAATTTTATCCGAGAATTGAAGGAGCATATAATAAAATTATTCGTCACGGAAACAGTCCTTCTACCTATTGGTGGGAAGTGATAAGCAAAGACGGTACAAGAAGCTTTTTTGGAGGCGATGGCATTAATATAGTTGAAAATGCAGTGCTCAGACAGCCATCAACAAATAATATAGGACATTGGGCATTATACAAGACCATTGACCGAAATGGGAATTATACTGAATATTTTTACAATAATAATGTGTATTCCGGTTCTCCTGGTAATGGAGGAAAAGAGATTTATCTTGACGAAATCCATTATGCAAAACACGATGCAGCTCCTACAGCTTATTACAGGATAAAGTTTACTTCTGAAAACAGAACCGATACCCGCATTGATGCCCGATTAGGGTTTGTACAGGTTAACTCAAAAAGGCTTAAAAATATTACTATCCGCGCTGGTAGAATACCCATAGTACGCTCTTATGATTTTAGCTATAAAACAGATAATCAATCTCCTTTTTATAAATCTTTGCTTGAAGCCATTACAGAAAAAGATGCAGAAGGAAGTGTGTTTTATACGAATAAGCTTGAATATAATCAACTTCCCAACACATTGTATACACCAGAAACTGTAATAAATTCAGGAACGGATAATATTTCTGACGCTTCAGTGATTAATGCTGGAAAATCCAAAAATAATAGCTTTGGATTTGCAGCAACCTTTGGTCTGATTTTGAAAACTTCACTTGAAAGCCATATTCCTACATTAAAAAGTGGAACAATTGGGGCGAATTACCAATATGGCGAAAGCGGAAATGAAGGAAAGCTAACCTTGGTTGATGTAAACGGAGATGGATTACCAGATAAAGTTTTTAATAAGAAGAATAGAATCTCATTTAGAAATAATAACAGTACGATTAATACTCTTTCTTTTGGAGATTCATCAGATATAAGTGGAAGTACATTGTTTGATATAGGTAAAACTTACACCAATACCATCGGACTGGAACTAACAGGAAGTACTGCTGATATTATTTCAGTTCACGGAGGATGGTCTAGGTCTACTCAACGTTCTATTACCAAAAACTATTTTGAAGATGTAAATTCTGATGGTATTCCTGATTTAGTTGAAGATGGAGTAGTGAAATTTGGGAAAATTGATTCAGGTACAGGGGAACTGTCTTATACTGTAAATAGTGCCGAGACTCCTAACCCTATTGTTGTAGGAAATCCAATTGGAACTATCGTAACACCAAATTCTGATGAAGAAAAAGAACTTCGTGAGCAGAGTCCATTATTGGATATTGTTAAAGTATGGAAAGCACCTTATAGCGGAGTTGTAAACATTAATGGTATTGCAAAGCTTCTCCAGAGTCCTGTTTCTCCCGAAGATGGTGTTAATATTATGGTACAGCAGGGAAGTGTTGAACTAACAAGATTTACATTAAATGCATCTGCTTTACAACAATCTTTTTCATATACTAACAGGATTGTTAACAGAGGAGATTATATCTATTTCCGTGCAAGTAGCGTTGAAAATGGAAATAAAGACGATGTGCAATTTCAGGATTTCTCTATATCTTATATTTCACTCAAAAGAGCCAACGGAACTACAGTTAGTATTCCTACTGTAAAGACGGATGAGAATAAGATGGATTTATACACATTTAGTGTAAAGAATGACTATTTGTTTACTTCTTCATCGGCGAATGGGGTTCCCTTTGATGGGCAGGCAAAAATTTCCGGATTGCTTCAGGCACCACCATTACTCACTGATGATATCAGATTAGAAGTCTTGAAAAATGGTGTGAATGTACCAGGAAGTCCTGTTATTATACCACAATCAGCTGTAAACTCTATTACAGATATCAACAGTCTTATTCCAATCTTTTCTGTAAATATGTCAGATGATGTTCGTGTTGTATTGGCTTCTGCTACTAATATTGATTGGAAGTTCACCAATACAAATGATGTGAAAATTGTATTTACTGAAACGTTATCAGGACAAACAGTTACAAAGTATCCAATCATCAACAAAGCATTTTATAATTGGGTGAAAAAAGGGGATACAACTGATATCGTTGTTCCGGGTTATCCTTACGTGGGTTCAATGACAGGTAATGTTTATCCTTATTTACGATTTGCAGATCCTTTTACCCCTATAACAGGAAAGTATACTTTTTCTATAAAGCAGTATGATAACAATAATAATTTAAAAGGGGTATATTCAAAAACAGTTTTGCTTAGCAACTTTACTAATCCGTCAGGAATATATGATGGAAGCATTGAAGATCCCTTAAATAGTGCCATTATAATTAATAATCCGCAGGCAAATGATGTTGTGTATATTAGCTTTTATGCAGACAATGATGGAACAAACGTACAGGAAAAGCGCAAAAATAATGAAGCATTTGTTACAAGAACCTTAGAGGCACGGGCAAAAATTCCAAGCGTTGGAGGATTAGTTCCGGGAAATATTTACATACCTGATTATGATGATATTATTAATCCTGACACTCAGCAGACTGATATGGCTACAGATGGAAGATTCGGACCGATGTATCGTAACTGGGGACAATTTTTATATAATGGAGGCTGGGGAAATTATGCCAACGGAAATCCCAACTGGGATCAGCTGCCAATAGACACTTCGGTTTTAGTAGAAGACACAACTTCCTATGACCAGAATAATCCGTCACCTCCTATATATCAAAAACGATGGTTTAGTCTTGCACCTTATTATGGAGTAGATCCTGATGATGAATCTTCTACTCCCGCTATCATCCAAAGATATCAGGGAAATAATTCTAAAATTTATGTCCAGCTTGATAATCTTGGAACTTCCCGTATGGGAGCAGCGGATATTGCTTCTTTATTGGGAAGTATATCTCCTGTTGCGGGTACTGGCGCTTCTGCTCCAAGAAAAATTGTTAAATCTATTAGCAATAGTACTACCATTGGTGCAGGAATAGGTGTGTTTTCATTAAATCATGCCAACTCAGCTGGACTTACTAATGAAACCAAAACAGTAGTCAACTACTTAGATATGAATGGGGATGGATACCCAGATCCTGTAGGAGATAACATACAATATACAAATTCATTGGGAGGTTATAGCGCCGTTACAGGCAATATTCCAGATGGATCACAGTCTCTGCAAAAACACAAAATGACAGGATTTAGTCAGGGAGCAAGTGTTCCGGTTTCTTTTGCATCGGGAGGAATTGTGACCAAATCACAAAAATATGAAACTCAAACAAATGATGGTCGTAAAGTAACTCTTTCAGTCCCTATGGAAATTCTTACCGCTACTCCAGGGCTTAATATCGGGATAGGACAGGATAATAATGATGATGATGGAGCTTATGACTTTACAGATATTAATGGAGATGGTTTACCAGATAAAATATATAAAAATGGCGATGTATCCTTAAACTTAGGATATAAATTTGGTCCTTCTGAAATCTGGTTTTCGGATGGAAAAGGCTATAGAGAAGGTAAAAGTCAGACAAACTCTCTTTCAGGAGGTGTAAGTATCAATGGTGAGCTCAATACATTAGGAGGAGTAATGATAGGTAATGGTAGTATTGGTTTTGGGATGTCCGGAAACAAAACCGAAAGTAATCAGATCACTTATATGCAGGATATAAATGGGGATGGACTTACAGATAAAATTATTAACAGTGGGGGAGGTACATTACTTTATCTCAATACCGGAAATGGTTTTGTGCAATACAATTGGAATGGATTAAGCAATGTCAGCGAAAGCGTTTCAAAAGGTAAATCCTCAAACATAGCAGTTTCTGTATGTCCGATCATAATTACCCCAACTCCGGCGACTCCAGATATCAAGATATGTCTTAATCCCTCTTATAGTTGGGGTACAGGTCAGAGTAATATTACGAGACAAATTACTGATATCAATGGTGATGGTTTCCCGGATATTCTTTCCAGTGAATCGGAAAATGAGTTAAAAACTTATATTTCCACCATAGGCACCACTAATCTCCTTAAAAAAGTAACTCTACCTACTGGAGGAAGCTGGGAGGTAACCTACGAACGCAAAGGCAATAGCTATGAGATGCCACAGAGCAGATACGTAATGTCTTCTGTGGTGGTGAAAGACGGATTTGCACAGGATGACCAATTCAAGCCGGGAGTTTCCAAGATTACAGTTGCGTATGAAAAACCATATCACAGCCGTAGAGAAAGAACCTTCTACGGGTTTAATGAAGTACGTATCAACGAGATCAATACAGCGAACGGTGGAGCCAATGCAACACAGCCCTTCCGTTATACCATTCAGCATTTCAATAATAACTCATATTATTTAAAAGGGGTATTACTGGATGAGACACTTTATGCATATTCAGGAAACACGAAATGGACGGAAAAAATAAACGAGTTTTCTCTTCGCAAAATTCATGATGCTAATATGCTGGAAGCCATTAATATTACCAGAAATGGAAATTATATAACTGTCAATTATTTGCAAAAAGATGATGAGGAAAAAACAGCTTTTAACTATGCATATTTTGTAGCGACAGACAAAAATATTTCCAAGTTCTATGAAGGACAGACGGCTCCTGGTAAAAAGACTCAGACGGAAGTTAAAAGCTATAATAATTACGGAGATATTTTGAAATATACAGATGGTGGTGATCTTGATATCGGAGGTACGGAAACACTAACCACTGATATCGACTATCAAATCAATAACAACGGTTCAAATTATATGATACTTCCAACTACCGTAAGCTCTGCTGCTACGGGAGTTTCCAGAGCCAGAACAGCATCTTATGACGCTAATGGAAACCTTAAAACGCTTACAATGACAGGTGGAGGAAATCCTGAATATAAGTATGATTATGATGTTTACGGAAACATCCAAAAAGCAACCCTCCCACAGAATGCCAATGGCGAAAGATTCTGGCATCAATATACCTATGATGATGGCTTTTTTACTTATCCAATAAAAGTACAAGACGCCTTTGGCTACAGTAGTACAACAGAGTATGATTATCGATTTGGATTGCCAACCTTCACCATTGATATGAACCTGCAGCCTACGCAATATACGTATGATGCAAAAGGACGTTTGGCTACAGTTACAGGACCTTATGAATTGTTCAACGAGATCCCGTGGACTATACAGATGGAATACAATCCTGTCACCAACGCTCCTTTGAACGCTACTACAGCACAGTCTTATGCGGTGACAAGACACTATGATCCGGAGATTACAGGCAATACCATCAATACCATCAGCATTGCGGACGGTTTGGGTGCAGCAATCCAATTGAAAAAGTCAGCAGAAATTTATTATGACGGATTTGCTCCTCTAGATCCTCAGTATATCGTTTCAGGAAAGGTACAGCAGGATGCCTTTGGACGTACGCTCAAAACCTACTACCCGACAGTTGGCTCTACTAATATCTATTTGTATGACCCAGCGGTTGATACCGTAGAACCTACCATCAATACATATGATGTAATGGATAGGGTTCTCACTACCAAACTACCGGGCGAGCAGCTCTTCAGTAAGGTGCAGTATGACTTCGGTACAGACCGATTGGGTAGACCGATGTTCCACACCAAGTTTACAGACGAGCTGGGCAGCATCAAGCATAATTTTGTGGACATCAAAGGGCGTACAACCACTGTTCA
Organism: Epilithonimonas zeae; assembly: GCF_023278365.1. Taxonomy (NCBI): domain Bacteria; kingdom Pseudomonadati; phylum Bacteroidota; class Flavobacteriia; order Flavobacteriales; family Weeksellaceae; genus Epilithonimonas; species Epilithonimonas zeae. The sequence goes on from NZ_CP075338.1 coordinate 28,478, forward strand.
CGAAGAGAGTAACACTGGCGACATCGTCACCAGCTTTACCCACGATGCCATCGGACAGTTGATAGAAGTCAAAGATGTAGAAAATCATCTTACCACAAGTGTCTATGATGATCTGGGAAGACGAACCAGTATGACGCAACCGGATAACGGCACCAGTACTTTCACTTATGATCCTGCAGGTAATCTAACCAGTAAGACAACAGCAGAGAATGAGATTGTAACCTACCAATACGACTACAATCGTCTTAAAAGTATCAGTTATCCGAATTATCCGGAAAATAATGTTGCTTATTACTATGGTGCGGCTCAAAATGCATCTGCGGCAGATGAAAATGCTGTAGGTAGATTATGGTATCAGACAGATGCTACGGGAACGCAAAGATTGAAGTATGGCAAACTGGGTGAGTTGACATCGCAAAGAAGATCAGTAGCGGTGCCGGATGCAGGTGTCTTTTGGTATGGAACGGAATGGGAATATGATACTTGGAACCGTGTTAAAAACATCACTTATCCTGATGGCGAAAAAGTGACTTACCATTATAACACTGCCGGTAACCTTTCTGCTATGGATAGTGAGAAAGACGGTTTCTACAAACGATATGTAAACCAGATAGGCTACGACAAGTTTGAGCAAAGAGTTTACCTGCGCTATGGCAACGGAACCATTACCCGATACGAATACGAGAACGAACGTCGCCGTCTGCTCAAGATGAATGCAACTGGTGGTGGACGTGCAAAGCATACCTTTATGGACAACTTGTACCAGTATGATGTTGTAAGCAATGTGTTGCAAGTACATAACAATGCGCCTGTAGCCCCAACCGGGCTAATAGGTGGTGGTACCAACTATGCCTATGGCTATGACGACCTATACAGATTGACTTCTGCCAGCGGAAACTGGAAAGGGAAAACCGAGAGTGGTGCAGACCTTCGTCATCGTTATACTTATACAATGGCGTATGATAATATGCACAATGTGATGAGCAAGGTGCAAAAACATGAGACTGCACCAGGCAATACTGGTAATAACTGGACAGCAAGATACAATACCTCTTATATGCTTAATTATAAATACGAGGGGGATCAGCCACACGCACCAAGCACAATAATAGATCAGCCGAATATTGTACCTACAACTACCTGCTGCGACCCGAACGATCCTGGTGTGAAGTTTATGCATTATGCTTACGACAAAAAAGGTAATCCTACAGGTATAGACAAAGAAACCTGTACAGTAACAGAAGCGGCAACTACCCATATCTGGGACGAGGAGAATAGGTTACAAGCAGTAGATACCAATCCAAGCACACCAGAGGCAGATGGCATAACAATGTATACCTACGATGCTGGTGGTGAGAGAGTAGTGAAACAGGTTTATGCTGGCAGTTATTTGATTAGATCCCCATTTGGAACTATAGAAATACCTTATTATGAGCATACCATTTATCCTAACGGTCTGGTTTCTATGAATCTTAGTTTTGACAGACGTGGCAATACGTATAGAAGAAATTATACCAAGCATTACTATGCCGGTACGCAGCGCATCAGCGGGGCATTGGGAAGTAGTGTTGCTGTAGGAGATTTCAATTGCAACTGGCTTATTATACCATTTGGAAGTGGAGCTGCTCCAATTAATGAGAAAGATGTAACTTTGCAGAAAAAGGCAGATGCGGAGGCGCATAGAGCAGCGATTTTTGAAAAGTTTGGTATTAATGGGGCAGATTATGGACAGAACGGTGGGTATAATGAACAATGTGCAACGGATTTCTCTGGTGTAGAAGAAAAAGATGTTTATTGGTATCATCCGGATCATTTAGGAAGCAGTTCTTTCATTACGGGTATTGATGGCGAAGTAACCCAGAATATGGAGTATTTCCCAAGTGGAGAGACCTTTGTAGAGAACCATCTTAATAGTTACAATGTACCATATAAGTTTAATGCGAAGGAATTGGATGATGAGACAGGATACTACTATTACGGAGCAAGGTACTATAATCCTCGCATAAGCTTATGGTTAGGAACAGACGCTCTTGCTGGGTATGATCCGATAATGAATACAGAGCATTATATTGATGGGGAACATAATGGAGGTGTTTATAATTCTGGCAATCTTAACCCGTATATTTACACTTACCAGAATCCGTTGAGATTTATTGACCCTAATGGTAAACAAGTTGACGTTACTTTATTTGATATTAACAAAACACCTGGTGATGCTACATTAGTTAAAGCTGGACAAAAAATGCAATATGTACCTAATTCATTTACTATCATAGCCCACGGAAATGTTGGTTATATGAGAGATGTAAAACAAGGAAAAAAAGTTGAGGGTGAAGCAGGGCAAATCAGAAATACTAAAATGTTTGATGCTAGGTTTAATAGCTATAAAGAATGGAATGAAGGGAAAAATAAAAAAGGATTTAACTTAATTTTGTATTCCTGTAACACAGGAGGAGGTGGAGAAAATTCCTTACCAACAAAACTTTCTACTGATTATCAGAAGCTGACAGTAATAGCACCAACTAGACAAATGTGGTCAACAGTAAACGGTTTTGTCGGTGTATATGGAGCAACAGAAGAACATAAAATGGATAAAACTGATCCAGGTTATTGGTTGGTTTTTCAAAAAGGAAAATTAGTTGCAGCGTATGATTCCACCTGGGAACCAGGTAAAAGTACTAAAGGGCATAAAGTAGATATTAAAAAAATTCCTGAATCTCATTACAATGGGCCATATGATAAAAAAGACATTAAGAAAAAATAAAATATTATTTTTTACATCACTTTTCTTTTTATTATTTTTTTCTTGTGAAAACAAAGAGAAGCATAGTGAAATTTTGTATAAAAATCATATGCTGAAGCAAAATGTTTTATTAAAAGGTGATATTAAATCATATAATAAACTTTATAACTACTATGAATATGAAAATAATTTGGATGAGCTTTTGACATCTTCTATTATTATGGCGAATAAATATAATGATTCCAATGCACAGTTTCAGGTATTTACCATAATGATGAATGCTTTTTATGATTCAGAAAATGATAGATACATTTGGGATAAAGAAAGCTTGGATATTGTTTTTTCATACTTGAAAAAAGCTGTATTGGCAGGTAATGCTAATGCTGTAACCAACTTAAAATTTCATACTTCAAATTATAATGATGAGTTAACTGTAACGATAAAAAAAGATGCTAAACTAAGTAAGTATGTTGAATGAAGATAATTGGTAATGCTTCAAAGATTAGTGATATTGCAATTTCAATATTTAACTGATTGAAAATCACGTAAAGTTTAGGTAATGTTTCACAGTTAGTGATATTATAATTTTAATATGTAACTAAATGAAAATCAAATAAAGTTTAAATTGTTTTTTCAAAACGAGGGTGGAGATTTATCCATCCCTCGTTTTTTTAACCTATAAAATATATCGCAAATGACTGGGTTTCATTCTTCGTGTAGCAGAGTTAGTGATACTCATATTTGTCCCTTTTGCTATTCTTCCAAAATAATCAAAAATGGACATACCAAAACTCATAAACAGCAATGTTTTTGCAAAACCTGTCTCAAGAGATTTTTGAATTATTATACTTACAAAGCCTGTTACCCTACTATAAATCAGCATATAATTGCTTGTACAAAAGAAGGAATGGGTATCCGTTCCATTACAAGGTTTTTACAAATTTCTACGACCACATTGTTGCGCAGATATTTACAGATTGCCAATACCATAAAATCTCCTGCGATTAGATATAATCAGGAATATGAAGTAGATGAGTTGCGTTTTTACATCCGGAAAAAAACAAATCCAATGTGGCTGGTTTGTGCCCTGGAAAAAAGTAAAAGACAAATAGTTTCTTTCTATGTTGGACAGAGGAATAATACAACGCTGAATGCAGTTGTCAAGACTTTACTATTTTCAAATGCTAAAACTATTAATACGGACAAATTGCTGAATTATAAATTCCTGATTCCAAACTCAGTTCACAGTACCAGGAGATTTGGAACAAACCATATCGAAAGATTTCATTTGAACATCCGTACCCATCTCAAACGACTTAGTAGATGAACAATATGTTTTAGTAAAAAAATTAGAATTCTTGTCGTTATTCTTAAAATCTATTTTTGGTCAGGATTTTAATAACATTCGCACTATCAAAACAATAAAAATTATTAACATAAAAATTAAATCGATGAAAAAAATTATTCTATTACCATTCATTCTAATTACCGTTGGAATTTCTGCACAAAAAACTTATCCTGCAACTGTTTATCTTGCTAATGGGACATCAAAAACAGGAAGTACAGCCATAATCAATAATACCACTTCCACCATCAAACTGAAAAGTAATAGCGGTCAAGATTCAGAAAAAATAAAAAGAGATGATATTACCAAAATCAATTACTATGATGAAGTGGTAAAAGACTCTGTTTCGTTTTTACATTCTGATTTTATTGTAGACTATAAAAAAAGTGGAAAACCTATAATAAAAAGAAGTTGGATGCGAAAAATTTATTCAGGAGCAGATGTCTCTGCCTATGTATATGAAACGAACTATGCTGGTTTTAGATCTGCAACCAGCGTTTATACCGCAACATCGGTACAGAGTTATTATTTGAGACATAAAAATGAACTTCCAAAATTTATTTTTTATACACATAATGGTTTTAATTATTTTAATAACAAAGCATATACTAAAGTAATAAACACACTCGTAAAGAATTTTTTTGATGATTTGTGTCCAGACGTTACAAAAGCTTATCAAAATAATGAAATTATATTAGTTAGTACACCTATTCCTCTTGTAAACTATTATGAGCAAAAATGTGTGAAATAATTTTATTACAAATCATTGAAGCTATAATTCCAAATTATTCAGGTATCAAAAAAAGTCATACCAATGAAAAAATTATTCTATTGTCATTCATTCTAATTGCCGTTGGATTTTCTGCACAAAACTATACCGCAACAATATACTTTGCAGACGGAACAGTAAAACAAGGAAGCACCGATGCCATAGCAAACGGAATGAAGAAAATCAACTTCAAAGAAAACAATGCCCAAAAATCCGAAAAAATTCAGACTACAAGTCTAAAAAAGATAGAATATTATGATAGCAAAACGCAGGAACCGGTAATATTCGAAAGATTGGATTACATCGAAGGACATAAAAAGAAAGGTACAGTACCTAAAATTCATAATAATTGGTTACGAAAAGTTAAAAAATCTGGAGATATAACGATATATATTAAGTAACGGATATTATAATTTTGGGACAGGTAATATGTTTAATCCCAAGGATATTCAAAGTTTTTATTTCCAATATAAAGATGAAATGACAAAATTTGTCTATGCGAATATGTCAGATCCTATTATTTGTAAAAAGAAATGGATGGGATTTTTCATTTCAAAATTTTTCAATGAAATATGTCCAGAATTGATAAAAGATTACAATGATGATAAGTTAAAAGTAGATGACAATCCCGATAGCGTGGATTTGCAATCCGTGCTGTTATAGTTTTTCAAGGATTATAAAGATGTTGTTGCATAGTAAATGGCATTGCACCAATTCCTGCTTCCAAATAGTCGCTGCACAAAGTTTCTTGACTTTGAGTAACAATAAATAGAACAACAAAAATCCCTAGGCTGGTGCGAACATCCCGCTTGTGACAGCTTTTACAACAATCACAATTTAAAAAAAATTATAAAATACCAGTAAAGTACAATGTAATAGAGCAAGAACCTACAAGACCCGCAGGCAGCTCCAAAAATTCTACGCCAGCGCAAAAGCAGATGGCGAGATCAATCTCAAAAGTCTTACCAAAGAAATATAGAGAGGTTCAACTACGATTTCAGACACAGATGTTTTAGCCGTGCTCAATGACCTAATCAAAACCATAAGCCGTCAGCTTGCAGACGAAGATCGTAAAGCTCGGTGACTTTGGTAACTTCTAGGTTTCTATATCCAGTGATGATGCAGAGACCTTATAAAAAGTAACTTCGTCACTCATCAAGAGTTATAAGATCAACTTCCGCCCAGATGTAAATCTTCGGGATCTGCTTGTAAAATGTAGATAAAGAGAAATATTGAAAAAAAGGACTCTAAAATAGAATCTCTTTTTTATTCCAGAACCGAAAAAATATTGGAAACATTTGAGAAATTTATAAAGAATTGTTCAAATTTCAGTACAGTAATATTATTTTGTATGTGCTAAACCAAACGAGTTATGCTTTTAAAATTTAATTGATTTTTTTTGATAAAACATTTTTCTAGTTCTGCCAGATTAACAGATATTTTTTGTAATAAATTTTGACATATCCATTAATTTGATTGTATTAAGTTAAGGAAAAATCAAAATATCTAAAAATTAATATTTTTTTTTCTCTAAAATATAAAATTGAATATTCACAACAAATTTTGGTAAAATATTAAGTGTTTAAATTACATTTTTTAACACTTTTTGCTCTTAATTTTTGATTTATAAAAAAAAAATAAGATTAATTTTAAATAATTCTTATCATCATTTACCTTAAGTTATATATTATAAATTTAATATTTTTTAACATCCTAATTCTTTGTTTATTAATAGTTTTAAAATTTATATCATTAAAATAATGATAACCTTATCATATAATTGACATAAATCTTATCATAAAAAATAGATATGTAAAGTATTGATATATAGTAAGTAATTGAAAATTTATTTTTTTTTATCAATTGTATTTTTATATTTGTGATGTTACGTAAATGTTAACAGGCAAATGAATCCAAATTTCATTCATACTTATTTATCTGTGGACTGTGTAGTCTTTGGTTTTGATTTTGAGAATAAACTTAACATTCTCTTGGTGCAACGCCACGTGGAAGATATTCCTGTAGAACAACAGAAAAAATTACCTGGCAGCCTTATCTATAGTAATGAGGATGTAGATGATGCAGCAAACCGAGTTCTATTGGAATTGACGGGGATCAAAAAAATGGTTCTGAAGCAATTTAAGTGTTTTGCAGACCCTAATCGTGCGAGCAATCAAAATGATATCAAATGGATGGGAGAAGAGTACAAACATAATATAGACAGAATCATTACTGTAGCTTATCTTTCATTATGCCGTATTGACCATAAAATAAACAGTACAAAGTATGATACTGTAGATTGGCATCCTATAGACAAAGTTCCGCAACTACCATTTGATCACAATAAAATTATAGACGAATCTCTAATAGAAATAAGAAAGTGGATCGATTCTGATTTTTCTATCATCTTTGTGCTCCTGCCAAAAAAATTTACAATCAGACAATTGTATCAGCTATATAACGCTTTGAGTGAGAAGAAAATAGATATTAAGAATTTTCATAAAAAAATCTCCTCATTCAGTTATATCATTCCGTTAGACGAGATAGAAACCAATGTATCGCACCGTGCAGCAAGATATTACAAGTTCGATCCGAAAATCTACAAAAAAACTCAAAATAAATTAATCAAATAAAATAAGTCTCAAAATAAAATGTATTTATTAGGATTCGATATCGGCAGTTCATCTGTAAAAGTTTGTCTTATTGAGGCATCCAGCGGCAAAGTCATTGCATCTGATTTTTCTCCTAAAAAAGAGATGAAGATCATTGCAGAACAACCGGGATGGGCAGAGCAAAATCCTTCCGATTGGTGGACTAATCTTAAACTGGCGCATCAGTCTGTAATGTCTCACGCAAATATTGAGCCAGAAGATATCAAGGGAATCGGGATTACTTGGCAGATGCACGGATTGATTTTGGTAGATAAAGATCAGAATGTTCTCCGTCCTTCCATCATCTGGTGTGACAGCCGCGCAGTTCCTTATGGCGAAAAAGCGTTTAAAGAAATTGGCGAAGAAAAATGTTTGTCTCACCTTTTAAACTCACCAGGGAATTTTACAGCTTCCAAATTGGCTTGGGTTAAGGAAAATGAGCCGGAGCTTTTTGATAAGATTGATAAAATAATGTTGCCGGGAGATTACATCGCAATGAAACTTTCCGGCGAAATTGGAATTACTGTAGAAGGACTTTCCGAAGGGATTTTCTGGGATTTTAAAAACAATTGTATCTCCGAAGATGTTATTAATTATTACGGAATTCCGAAGAGCTTCTTTCCAGAGATCGTTCCAACATTTGGAATTCAGTCTACTGTTTCTTTATCTGCAGCAGAAGAATTAGGATTAAAAGAAGGAACTCCAATTTCGTACAGAGCCGGAGACCAGCCGAATAATGCATTATCGCTTAATGTTTTCAATCCGGGAGAAATTGCTTCCACAGCAGGAACTTCAGGCGTTGTTTACGGCGTTTTGGATAAGTTGGATTATGATAAATTATCAAGAGTTAATACGTTCGCACACGTCAATCATACAGAGGAGCAGATGAGATTGGGCGTTTTACTTTGCATCAACGGAACAGGAATTCTTAATTCTTGGTTGAAGCACAACTTCGCAACTTCATTATCATCTTATGGCGATATGAATGAGTTAGCTTCACTTTCTCCGATCGGTTCGAAAGGTTTGAGCATTATTCCATTTGGGAACGGTGCCGAAAGAGTTTTAGAAAATAAAGATACTAGATGTTCAATCCACGGAATTAATTTTAATATTCATTCAAAAGGTGATGTTCTTCGCGCTGCACAGGAAGCCATCGTTTTTTCTTATGAATATGGGATGAACATTATGAGAGATATGGGAATGAACATCAATGTCATCCGTGCCGGGAATGCCAATATGTTTTTAAGTTCCATTTTCCGCCAGTCATTGGCGAGTGTGAGCAATGCAACAATTGAACTGTTTGATACAGACGGAGCAGTTGGTGCCGCAAGAGCTGCAGGAATGGGAATCGGTTTTTATGCAGATTCCAAAGAAGCATTTTCCTCGTTAGAAAAAATCACTGTTATAGAGCCTGAACACGAAAAAAGAGAACAATACCTGGAAGCCTATGAGAGGTGGAAAGATCATCTTCAAGAAATAATTTAATCCAAAAAAACATACCGAATTTACATTCACTTGCTGGCTCAAAACATCAGCAGGGAAGGGATTCTACAATCAAAATTAAAGTCAATAATTAAAAATAAATTAAATAAATATGAACATTTCAAAAGAAGCAAAAGCGTTTTTTCCGGGGGTAGATCAAATCAGATTTGAAGGTAGAGAGAGTAGAAATCCTTTGGCGTTTCGCTATTATGATGCAGATCAGGTTGTGATGGGAAAACCAATGAAAGAATGGATGCGTTTTGCAATGGCTTGGTGGCACACACTATGTGCAGACGGTAGCGACCCTTTCGGAGGACCTACAATTCACCACCCTTGGAGCCAGGGAACCGATGCCGTTTCCAAAGCCAAATACAAAATGGATGCTGGCTTTGAGTTTATGCAAAAAATGGGATTCGGATATTACTGTTTCCACGACATCGATTTGGTAGATCCTGCAGACAACTGGAGAGATTATGAAAAAAATCTTCAAGCTATTGTAGATTATGCTAAAGAAAAACAATCAGAAACTGGTATCAAATTACTTTGGGGAACGGCTAATGTTTTCACGCACGAGAGATATATGAACGGCGCTTCTACCAATCCAAACTTTGATGTTGTGGCTTGTGCAGGAACTCAGGTTAAGAATTCTATCGATGCGACGATTGCGCTAGGAGGAGAAAATTATGTTTTCTGGGGTGGAAGAGAAGGTTATATGAGCCTTCTGAATACCGATATGAAGCGTGAAAAAGAACACCTTGCCCGTTTCCTTACCATGTCTCGTGACTATGCAAGAAGTCAAGGTTTCCAGGGAACTTTCCTTATCGAACCAAAGCCGATGGAACCTACAAAACACCAATACGATTACGATGCAGAAACGGTCATTGGATTCTTGAAAAGCCACGGTTTAGAAAAAGATTTCAAATTAAACCTTGAAGTAAACCACGCAACATTAGCAGGGCACACTTTCGAGCACGAACTTCAGGCAGCGGTTGATGCAGGAATGTTAGGAAGCATAGATGCCAACAGAGGAGATTATCAAAACGGATGGGATACAGACCAGTTCCCAATCGATTATTTTGAGCTGGCTCAGGCTTGGTTGGTAATTCTTCCAAGTGGAGGTTTAGGTTCAGGAGGAGTCAACTTCGATGCAAAAATCCGTCGTAATTCTGTAGATGCAGATGATCTTTTCATCGCTCACGTTGCAGGTATGGATGCTTTTGCAAAAGGACTTTTGGTAGCAGCAGATATTCTTGAGAATTCGGATTACAACAAATTGAGAACAGATAGATATTCATCATTTGATAGCGGAAATGGGAAAGCATTTGAAGAAGGCAGATTGACTCTGCAGGATCTTCAGAAAATTGCCCACGAATCTGGAGAACCTTTGCCAAAAAGTGGTAAACAGGAACTTTTCGAGGCTATCGTGAATATGTATATCTAAAATTATATAAGAAAGTTAATCCAATCTCAACAGCGGAGACTCAAAAAACTTTCTTATCAAACTAACACATTAAACATAATAATTATGAATCTATTTCATTTAAGTAAAACCAATAGAGCGGCATTATTTTTTGCGATGACTCTATTACCATCAGGTCTGGCTTACTCACAGAGTAAAAAAGATACTGTACAAAAGGAGAAGCAGATTGAGGAGGTTGTTGTTATTGGATATGGAACTCAGAGAAAGGAATCAGTAACAGGGTCTGTTGCTACAGTTAAGGGAGATGCGTTGAGAGAAGTACCATCAGCCAATATCACACAGGCTTTGCAAGGTAGAACTGCAGGGGTGGACATTTCACAAACTTCATCAAAACCGGGTGCAGCAAGCCAGATCAGAATTCGAGGAGTAAGATCTTTGACGGGAACTAATGATCCTTTGATCGTTTTAGATGGGATTCCTTTTGTGGGGTCATTAGCTGATATCAGTTCTAATGATATCAAAAGTGTTGATATCTTGAAAGATGCATCTGCAACAGCGATTTACGGATCACGAGGCGCAAACGGTATTATCTTAGTAACAACAAATAGAGGTGCAAAAGGCCAAAAGCCAAGATTCAACTACAATTCTTTTACAGGTGTTCAGACTTTATTTTCTAAATTTCCTATGATGGATGGCCCTCAATTAGCTAAATTGAGAGTAGATGCCGGGAATACTTTCGCATTGGGAAAGGATGAAACTTTAGATACTAATACTGACTGGCAAAAATTATACTACAGACCAGCAATGATCACAAGTCATGATATTGGTGTTTCGGGTGGAACAGATGGAGGCAACTATAATGTTGGTTTATCATATTTTAAACAAGATGCTTTAATCCCTTTGCAGAGTTATGAAAGATTTTCAATGAGAATAGCCTTGGATCAGCAGGTTGGTAAAAATTTTAAATTTGGATTTACAACCAATACAAACTATACTGTATCCGAGGGTAATGGTGTAGCAGGAGCGCCTACATTGGGATTGTCTCCTTTAGCAAACCCTTACAACCCGGATGGTACTATCAAGAGAACTATCAGTACAGCATCTAACATAGATCAATCTTGGGTATATATAAGAAAAACAATTCAAGATTTAGGTGAGAAGTATGTAGATGAAAGTAAGGGGCTTTCTTCGTTTAACAACATATATGGAGAAGTAAACTTGCCTATTCCTGGTTTGAAATACAGATTGAATGTAGGATTGGATTACATGACTTCCAATAGCGGAAATTATTCTGGTGTAGGTGTATTTAATGTTAATGCAGCAGCTCCTTCAAGTGCCGGACGAGGAAACAGTCAGACGTACCATTGGACTCTGGAGAACTTATTGACCTATGACAGAACGTTTGGAAAGCACAAAATCAATGCTGTCGGTTTATATTCTGCAGAAGGAAATAGAATTGTTAGTTCTTATATGAGTGCTAAAAATGTTCCTTCTGATTTTTTTCAATATTACAATCTGGGACAATCTCCACAGGCTGATATATCTGTTAGACCTGAAGATCAGTTTTATCAACAGAGAGGACTTTTGTCCTATATGGGGCGTGCTATGTACACATTTGATAATAAATATATGATAACAGCTACAATCCGTGCAGACGGTTCATCTGTTCTTGCAAAGGGTAATCAGTGGCATACCTATCCTGCAATCTCACTGGGATGGAATGTTGCTAATGAGTCCTTTATGCAAAATATCAAAGCAATCAATCAGTTTAAATTAAGATATGGATGGGGACAGACATCTAACCAAGCGGTAAATCCTTATACAACTATGGGATCTCTGCAAGTAACACCTTATAACTTTGGTGCTGCAAATGCTACAGGCGTTTACATTCTTACAGCTCCTAATGCTGAATTAGGATGGGAATATTCTAAGACCAATAACTTTGGGATTGATTTTGGATTGTTTAATAATAGAATTACTGGAACTGTAGAATATTATAAAACCAATACGGAAAAAGTATTGTCTGGAACAATTCTACCTCCATCAGGTGGTATTGGAAGTGTAACAAAAAATATTGGTGAAATAGAAAATAAAGGTTGGGAGGTTTCTCTTAATGGTACTATCATAGATAACCCAGATGGTTTTAGCTGGGATGCAGGTGTAAACTGGTATGCTAATAGAAATCAGATTTTAGCTCTATCTTCAGGAACAACACGAGATGAGATCAATAACTGGTTTGTAGGGCATAACATTAATGCAATTTACGATTACCAGAATATAGGTCTATGGCAACAGGGGGATCCTTATCTTAATGTATTAGAACCGGGAGGCAATGTAGGGATGATCAAAGTTCTTTATACAGGTGGTTATAATGCCGATGGTACACCTGTAAGAGCGATTGGTACTGCAGATAGACAAATCATTGATACTGCTCCGGACTGGCAGGGAGGTTTTAATATGAGATTTGCTTACAAAAATTTTGAATTGAGTACAGTAGGAGCTTTTCAGCACGGTGGTGTTTTAATCAGCTCTATATATGGTTCATCAGGTTATCTTAATAGACTAACAGGAAGAGGTAACAACGTAGATGTAGATTATTGGACTGCTGAAAATCCAAATGTAAGATATCCAAAACCTGGAGGAATGATGAGCGGAGATAATCCAAAGTATGGTTCTACACTTGCATACTTCGATGGATCTTATCTTAAATTAAGAACAATTACACTAGGCTATAATGTTAAAAAGGAGTTTCTAAATGATTTGAAATTGAATAGTCTTAGAATTTACGTTACCATAACTAATCCTGTCGTACTATTCTCACCTTACCACAAAGAATCGGGAATGGATCCGGAACCAAATTCTTATGGGAATCAAAATCAAGCGGTTAATAGTAGCCTCCCATACAATAGCCGTCAATTAATCATTGGAACCAATAATCCATCCACACGTAATTATTTAATGGGAATCAATTTATCTTTTTAAATTACAGAATCATGATAAAGTTTAATAAAAAAATAGTTTTAGGAGCAGTCTTCTTTTCAATTTGCTTGAACAGCTGTAACGAGATTTTGGATGAACAACCAAGATCTAACTATACTGTTGATTATTTTAACACAGCTGACGGTGTTAATGCAGGTGTCACTTCATTATATAGAAGTTTAAGACTACTATATGGCAATGGATACTTTATGAGTAATTGTCAGAATGGAACAGATGAGTCAACCTGGGCACAAAGTGCTGATGGAAATTTCAAAGAGCTTGACATGTCCGGTCAGGGTAATATTAATGCAGCTACATTTCCAACAAGTATGGTTTGGGGGTCGATGTTTCCTTATATCAATACGGCAAATGGAATTATAGAACGAGGACCGAAATTTAACGTACCTGAATCTCTAGTTTCTGAAGCAAGATTCTTTAGAGCATATGATTACTTTCTGCTCGTTCAGACTTATGGTGGTGTTCCCTTAGATTTAGGTGCTGGAGAATTAGCTCTTAATACAAATGCTGTGACAACTTCTAAAAGAAATACAGTTCCAGAAGTTTACACTAGAGCAATTTTTCCTGACCTTAAAAAAGCAATCGACAATTTACCTGTGTCACCTAGAGTGACTGGTGGTGTGACAAAAAATGTTGCAAGATTATTTTTAGCAAAAGCCTATCTTACATACGGATGGTGGTTACAAAATCCTAACAATATTCCTACTTATCCCGAAACTTCAAGGACAGACCCTGACGGTCATAATGCTGACTGGTATTTCCAACAAGCGTATGATACCGCAATGACAGGAATCAATAATCCTGGTTCATATTCACTTCAGCCAACATTTTATGATGTGAATGTAGGAACAAACGATAGAAATAGCGAGTGTATGCTGTATGCAGACCATACTCAAGCAAGTGCTTTTTACAATGAATCAGATCCTGTTGGTTTTGGTTCTGGATGGGCACCCGATAATTTCGCTGCTTGGATGCAGACTTGGAATTACACTAACCTGAAAAGCAGTAGTTCTGCGACGACTTGGACAGCGGTAAGCTCTGTGCAACGTGCAGCAACACAGCCACTAGGACGCCCTTGGGTTCGTATGGCTCCGCCGATTGGTGTAATTAAAAATACCTTCCAGGATAAAACGACAGATTCCAGATATGACGGAACTTTTGTAACTGCTTATAGAGGAAACTGGGATAAAGCAGGTGTAACGAATTCTGTGTTGTACAATGCAAACAGTCTTCCTGTATCTACAGGAGGTGTAATACTTAGTTTTTTAAATGATGACACTCAAACACCTTCTTATCCATCAGATGCTGGACAAAATGGTGTTGGTGCAGGAACTTTACCAGGTAGGGCAGATTGGGTAATTGCGCCAAACGGAATCAGTAGAATTGTATATCCGGGATTATGGAAAATAGGAACATACCGTACCGATGATCCTAATGGATTAGGCTATCCTAATGCAGGCCTCACACGTCCGTTTAATGTGGCAAAATTTTCAGAATTTTACTTCATTGCAGCTGAAGCAGCTGTAAAGGGTGCTTCTGGTACTAAGTCTGCAAGAGAACTAATTAATGTTATCCGTGCAAGAGCAGGGAAATGGAGGTTTAACAATGCGCAAAACACAGCTTTTGTAGCAGACAATAGCGCGGCAATGGTTGCTGCTACTCCTGCGGTTATCAATATTGATTATATTTTGGCGGAAAGATCAAGAGAATATTATGGTGAATTCTACAGATGGTATGATTTAGTTCGTACTCAGAAGTGGGGAGAATATGCGGCTCAGTATCAGATTGGTGGAGTTGCATATGGAAATCATACACCACAGACGGTTAATCGTACAATTCAATTATTCCATTATCTGAGACCTATACCACAAGGTCAAATAGATGCAATGAGCGGTGCGACAGCAGAAGAAAAGGCAAAATACCAAAATCCTGGTTACAATTAATAATTTCACATTCATATCAATCAAAACAAAGTAGGTGTAAACTTTACACCTGCTTTGTTTAATAAATAAAATTATAGTAAAAGTATGGAAAAAACCTGGCGTTGGTTTGGGAAAAACGATAAAATTAAATTACAGACGCTTCGACAAATTGGTGTTGAAGGGATTGTTTCTGCGTTGCATGATATTCCGAACGGAGAAATCTGGAGTTTCGAGGCTGTTAACGATTATAAAAACTATATAGAAAGTCACGGGCTACGTTGGTCTGTAGTTGAAAGCCTTGCTGTAAGCGAGTCTATCAAATACGGAGGAAACGACAGAGACCAACTGATAAAAAATTATATCAAAAGTCTTGAAAATCTTGGTAAAGCAGGCATTACAACAGTTTGTTACAACTTTATGCCGGTTCTCGACTGGGCCAGAACCGATCTTTTCCTTGAATGGGAAGACGGTTCATCGTCATTATATTTTGATAAAGCAAAATTTGCCTATTTCGAAATTCATATTCTGAAAAGAGAAGGAGCAGAAAATGATTATACTCCTGAGATTCTACAAAAAGTTGAAGAATTAAAAAATACGCTGACTGAAACTGATAACAATGATTTGATAGATTCAGTCATTGTAAAAACACAGGGATTCGTTAATGGAAATATCAAAGAGGGTGATTTAAATCCCGTAGAAAAGTTCAATAATTTATTGGCTTTATATGACGGAATTGATAAAAATCAACTTCGTGAAAATTTAAAATATTTCCTCGAAAAAATAATGCCGGTTTGCGAAGAATGGAATATTCAAATGTGTGTGCATCCGGATGACCCGCCGTTTGCTTTGCTCGGTTTACCAAGAATCGTAACCAATGAAGACGACATCGATTGGTTTTTGAACGCAGTAGATAATCCTCACAACGGATTGACGTTCTGCGCAGGTTCTTTAAGCGCCAATCTTCAGAATGATGTTCCGAAATTAGCTCAGAAATATGCCCACAGAACAAAATTTGTCCATCTAAGAAGTACCAATGTTTTTGAAAACGGAGACTTCATTGAAGCGCATCATTTAGGGGGACGAGGAAAATTAATCGACGTAATCCGGGTGTTTGAAAAAGAAAATCCGGATTTGCCAATGAGAATCGACCATGGAAGATTGTTATCGGAAGATATTGATAAAGGTTATAATCCGGGCTATTCTTTCTTAGGAAGAATGTTGGCTTTGGGACAAATCGACGGTGTGATGGCAGCTGTCAATTCTGAATCAAGATAAGGAGAATCCGAAGGATTCAATATCAGTAACCGTAGGTGTAACCTATGGAAAAAGAGTAAAACAATCCAACGAACCCGAAGTGTTCAATATTATCATTTATCAATCATCATTTATCAATAATTAAAAATGAACGAAATATTCAGCATAAAAGATAAAGTAGCGGTCATTACAGGTGCTTCCGGCGTTTTGGGAGGAAGCCTTGCCAAAAGCTTTATCGAAGCCGGAGCAAAAGTAGTTGCCTTGGGAAGAAATCAGGAAACGCTGGATTCCCGTGTAAAGGAACTTACAGATTTAGGAGGTGATGCATTTGCCGTTGAAGCGAATGTAATGAACATCGAAAGTCTTGAAAACGCATCAAAGAAAATCATAGAAAAGTATGGTAAAATAGATATTTTGCTGAATATTGCCGGAGGAAACATTCCTTCAGCAACATTATCTCCAGAGCAGTCATTTTTCGATATGAACATCAGTGGATGGGATGAGGTAACTGATCTTAATATCAACGGAACCGTTTATCCAAGCTATGTTTTCGGAAAAGTGATGGCAGAGCAGGGAAATGGCAGTATTGTCAATATATCGTCTATGGCAGCTTATTCGGCGATTACAAGAGTAGCTGGTTATTCGGCAGCCAAATCAGCAATCACCAATTTTACACAATGGCTGGCTTCTGATTTAGCTTTAAAATTTGGAGATAAAATCCGTGTCAATGCCGTTGCTCCCGGATTTTTCATAGGAGATCAGAACCGTGCCATTTTACTGAACCCGGATGGATCTTTAACAGATAGAAGCAAAAAAGTAATGGCCAAGACACCAATGCAAAGATTCGGAGAAGTGGAGGAACTCAATGGAACAGTACAGTTTCTCTGTTCAGATGCCGCAAGCTTCATTACCGGAGCTTTAATACCTGTTGACGGTGGTTTCAGTGCATTCAGTGGCGTTTAAAATTGAATATTATTTTCTTTATATAGTGAGCAAGGCCTTAATGATTTTCTCATAGTTAAGGTCTTGTTTTTAAAGATTTTTCACAAAAGTCAAAATCAATTTAAATTTAAAAATGAATTATTTCACAAGCAAAATAGAAGTTTTCGGAGAATCATTTTTGCTGGAATCGGCAAAGGCGGAGAATCTCTATTTTGGCTATGCGGAAGGAATGCCGATTATCGATTATCACAATCATCTGGAGCCTGATGTCATTTCAAATAATCAGAATTTCCGTTCTCCGACAGCGATTTGGCTGGATGGTGACCATTACAAATGGCGTGCGATGCGAAATTTCGGGATTGACGAGCGATTCATTTCCGGACAGGCAACCAACGAGGAAAAATTTCAAAAATGGGCAGAAACGGTTCCTTACACGCTTCGGAATCCCTTGTTTCACTGGACACATCTGGAGCTAAAAAATTCTTTCGGGATTAAGGAATATTTGTCTGGCAAAAATGCGGACGAAATTTACAGCTCGATGCAGGATGCTTTACAGCAACCCGGCTTTACGCCACAGAATCTGCTCAAAAATTATAAAGTCGAAGCAATTTGTACAACAGATGACCCTGCTGACAATCTGGATTATCATAAAGAATTAAAAGCAAGTAACTTTAATACAACGGTTTTACCAAGCTTTCGTCCGGATGTTTACATCAACATTATTGATCCACAATCTTATATCCTCAATATTAAAAAACTTGAAAAAGCTTCAGGAATCAATATTAATTCAGTTTCAGATTTACTAAACGCGCTTGAATCCCGAATCAATTACTTTGATGAGATTGGCGCCAAAGTTTCAGACCACGGCTTAGAATATTTTCCGGACACGACCCGGTGGAATTCGGATTTAGAAAAAGAATTTTCAGAATTTCTAAAAGGTAACCAACTTACATTTTCCAATCCGGATGCGCTTTGCGGATTTCTTTTGAAAGAGCTCTGTAAAATGTATTCTGATAAAGGCTGGGTTCAGCAGTTTCACGTTGGCGCAACCAGAAATAACAATTCCCTGACGCTGAAAAATATCGGAGCAAATACAGGTTTTGATGCAATTGGAGAACAATATTTTGCACAAAGAATGAGCATTCTTTTTGACGAGCTCAATTCCGAAGGTAAGCTTGCAAAAACAATTATTTACAATCTGAATCCGGTTTATAATGAAGTTCTGGCTTCTCTTGCAGGCAATTTCAACGAATCCGGAATCAAGTCGAAAGTACAGTTCGGCGCTGCCTGGTGGTTTCTGGACCAGCTGGATGGGATGCAAAAACAGATGAACACGCTTTCCAATATTGGACTTATCAGCACATTTGTCGGAATGCTAACCGATTCCAGAAGTTTTTTGTCATTCTCGAGACACGAATATTTCAGACGATTGCTTTGTAATATGTTCGGAAACGAGATGGAAAAAGGTCTTATTCCCGATGACGAAAAATGGGTGGGAAAAATCATTCAGGATATCTGCTATTATAATGCGAAAAACTATTTCAATTTTTAAGAATGGCTCAGGAGACTTCAAATAAAATTTTATGTTTCGGCGAATTGCTTTTGCATTTCGCTCCGGATTCTGAAGGAACTTGGCTGAAAAATCAAGCTCTCAAAATTTACGTTGGCGGAGCTGAGTATAATGTTGCTTCGGCACTTTCGAGATGGGGAAATCATGTTTCTCTGTATTCTGCATTGCCGGAAAATTATCTCGGCAATCAGTTGGAATTAAAATTAAATGATGACAAAATAAAAGTTCTTGCAGAGAAGTCAAATGGCAGGATGGGAGCTTTTTACCTTCCTTTTGATGGCGATATGCAGAATGCGAAAGTCATTTACGACCGTTTCCCGTCAGTTTTCACAGAGTCGGATTTTTCAGGTTTTTCTGATGACGAAGTTTTTAAGGATGTAACCTGGCTTCATATCAGTACAATTACGCCTGCTTTGAGCGAGAACGCTTTCCGGAAATGTCTTGATTTGATGAAGAAAGCCAATGCCCGAAATATCAAAGTTTCTCTGGATTTGAATTACCGTGCATCACTTTGGCAGCATCAGAATCCTTACGATAAAATCTCTCAACTAATGCCATTTGTTAAGGTTTTAATGGGAAATATCTGGTCGATTCAGGAATTCTTAAATATCCCAATCGAATATGAATTGAATGGAAATTTTAATGATGAGAACCTTCTAAAACAAGCTGAAAAATCAGCTTCAGAAATTCAGAAACAATATCCGAATGTAGAATTGATTGCCAACACATTCCGATTCACAAAAGGTGATGAGGTCAATTATTTTGCGACTATATATTCTGAAGAGAAATTATTCATTTCAGAGCAATATTATTCGGATAAGATTTTGGAAAGAGTCGGCAGCGGCGATTCCTTTATGGCAGCTTTGATTCACGGAAGCATAAAAGGAAATTCAATCCAAAAAATCCTGGATGATGCTGTAAAAGTGGCTTTCAAAAAACTTTTTGTACAAGGCGACACCATCAATGAAACAATTAATATCGAAAATTTATGAGTTTAAATATCATACAGAAAATAAAAGAACAGAAAATAATTCCTTTGTTCTACAATGATTCTTTCGAAGTTTCAAAATCGATTGTAAAATCGCTTTATGAAGCAGGAATCCGTGCGGTAGAATATACCAATCGTGGGGAATTAGCTTTAGAAAATTTCAGAAAACTGAAAGAATTAGCAGTAACAGAATTTCCGGAACTCTCTTTAGGAATCGGAACAGTGAAAAATATTTCAGAAATGGATGCTTTCATTGATGCAAAAGCTGATTTTATCATTACGCCAATCATTAATGAAGAACTGGTAAAACATTCCGTTGACAAAAATATTCTGTTGATTCCGGGATGTTTCACCCCGTCGGAGATTAATATCGCTTATCAAAACGGATTGAGAATGGTAAAGGTTTTTCCTGCGGATTTGGCCGGGAAAAATTACATCAAATCGATTTCTCCGGTTTTCCCGGAAATGGAATTTATGCTGACAGGCGGAATCCATGCAGACGCTCAGGATATTTCCGAATGGATGAGCGGAGGTGCAGTTGCAGTCGGACTTGGAAGTGCTTTGGTCAAAAAAGAATTTTCCGATGAACAGTTAAAAGAAAAAGTTGAACAATTATTATCCCTCTTAAATAAAAAATAAGATGCAGGCACCACAAAAAAAGAATCTGAGATGGTTTATGCTGTCTCTGGTCTTTCTCGCAACGACCATCAATTATCTCGACCGTCAGGTAATGGGCTTGCTAAAACCTGTTCTGGAAAAGGAATTCAGCTGGGACGAGAAGGATTACAGCTACATTGTGATGGCTTTTACGACGACTTATGCTGTCGGTTATCTCGCAATGGGAAGATTCATAGATAGAGTAGGAACTAAAATTGGTTATGCAGTTTCTTTGATAGTCTGGAGTTTAGCGTCTATCGGGCACGGTTTTGTGAAAAGTACAGTCGGATTTTTAATTGCGAGAAGTACTTTGGGAATTAGTGAAGCGGGAAATTTTCCGGCAGCCATAAAATCTGTCGCCGAATGGTTTCCGAAAAAAGAAAGAGCCTTAGCAACCGGAATTTTCAATTCGGGTGCAACAGTTGGAGCCATTTTAGCACCGCTTCTTGTTCCTTTTATTTTAGGGCATTATGGCTGGAGAGAAACTTTTGTCTGGATTGGCGCATTGGGTTTATTATGGATTGTTTTGTGGTGGAGATTTTACAATATTCCGGAAAAAACTAAAAATCTAAGTCAGGAAGAACTTCAATACATCAAAAGTGATCAGGCTGGACAAACGGAAGAACAGTCCAAAGTTCCGCTTTCGGAATTATTAAAATATAAAGTAACCTGGGCTTTTGCCATCGGAAAAATCCTTACCGACCCGATTTGGTATTTCTTTATGTTCTGGCTTCCGGCTTATTTCGCAGACGTTTTTAAAATGGATTTGACGAAACCTTCATTACCATTGATTTTAATCTATGGAGGAACAACAATAGGCAGTATTGGCGGCGGTTATTTGTCTTCTGCTTTAATCAAGAAGGGCTGGGAAATCAGCAGAGCCCGGAATTTTACAATGCTATTGTTTGCATTGCTGGTAGTTCCGGTGATATTTTCAAAATACCTGGATAATATGTGGATGATAACGGTTGTAATTGCATTTGCAACAGCTGCACATCAGGGTTGGGGCGCGAATCTGATGACAACAGTTGGCGATAAATTACCTAATAATTATGTGAGTTCGGTCATTGGTTTTGGCGGAATGCTGGGGTCAGCTGCCGGAATTCTTTTTCCACTTTTCATCGGAATTGTTTTGGATACATTCAAAAAAGCGGGAAATATCAATGGTGGTTACAATATCATATTTTTCATAGCTGGTGTTTCTTACATTGCAGCTTGGGGAATTATTTGGTTGATTAATAGAAATACGACCGTCAATTCTGTCTCAGAAAAGAAAATTTAAAAAAATGAACTTCAAGTTTTCCATATTAACCTTCTGTCTTTTCCTAAGCGGATTTTCCTTTGCTCAAAAAGGAGGAAAGAACAAGCTTTGGTACGACAAACCCGCCAAACAGTGGGTAGAAGCGTTACCGGTTGGAAACGGAAGATTAGCATCGATGGTTTTTGGCGGCCCTTCTCAGGAAAAACTTCAGCTGAACGAAGGTACTTTTTGGTCGGGCGGACCTTCCCGGAATGATAATCCTGATGGATCAAAAGTGTTGGATTCTATCCGGTATTATTTATTTAACGGAAATTACAAAAGAGCTCAGATTCTTGCGGATAAAGGATTGACAGCGAAAAGCCTTCACGGTTCGGCCTATCAGAATATTGGTGATTTTACGCTTGATTTTAGTAATGTTAATGATGTTAAAAATTATTACAGGGAATTAGACATCGAAAAAGCAATCACAACTACGACATTTATTTCCAGCGGAATTAATTTCAAAAGGGAAGTGTTCGCTTCAATTCCTGATAATGTTATTGTAATTAAATTAAGTTCGGACAAAAAAAATGCACTGAATTTCACAACCAATTTCAACAGCGAACTTAAGAAAAACATCGTAGCCATTGATTCTAAAACCTTGCAAATGGACGGATTGTCTTCAACTTTGGATGGAATTCAGGGTCAGGTTAAATTCAATGCCATCGCAAAAATTATCAACAAAGGTGGAAAAACGGCAGTTTTGAGTAATGGAATTTCGGTAAGCAATGCTGATGAAGTACTGATTCTAATTTCCATAGCGACCAATTTCACAGATTACAAAACTTTAAACACAGACGAAGTTTCAAAAAGTAAAAAATATATTTCCGAAGCAGAAAAGAAAAATTTCAAAACCTTATTCCAAAATCATCAGAATGCTTATCAGACGTATTTCAAAAGAGTCGATTTCGACTTAGGAACTTCCGAAGCAGCAAAACAACCAACCGACATTCGGATTAAAAATTTCGCAACCCATTACGACCCGGAATTGATTTCGTTATATTATCAGTTTGGTCGCTATCTCCTGATTTCGTCCTCACAGCCGGGCGGTCAGCCAGCCAATCTCCAGGGAATCTGGAACAATTCCAACAAACCCGCCTGGGACAGCAAATACACCATCAACATCAACACGGAAATGAATTACTGGCCTGCCGAAAAGACCAATCTTTCCGAGATGCACGAACCGCTGATTCGGATGGTAAAAGACTTAAACGAATCCGGAAAAGAAACGGCAAAAACGATGTACAAAAGCCGCGGTTGGGTCGCACATCACAATACGGATATCTGGAGAATCACAGGCGTTGTAGATTTTGCCAACGCAGGAATGTGGCCGATGGGCGGAGCCTGGCTTTCCCAGCATCTTTGGGAAAAATATTTGTACAATGGCGATAAAAATTATCTTCAATCCATTTATCCAATTCTAAAATCCGCTGCTCAATTCTATGAAGATTTTCTGATAGAAGAACCGACGCATCATTGGCTTGTTGTGAGTCCTTCAATGTCTCCCGAGAATATTCCGGACGGACATCAGGGAAGTGCTTTGGCAGCAGGAAATACGATGGATAATCAGCTGATGTTTGACCTTTTTACGAAGACAAAAAAAGCGGCAGAAATTCTTAATATAGACTCAGATAAAATCCCGGTTTGGAACAATATCATTTCAAAATTACCACCGATGAAAATCGGAAGGTATGGTCAATTGCAGGAATGGGCAGAAGACTGGGACAATCCGAAAGATAATCACAGGCACGTTTCGCATCTCTACGGATTGTTTCCATCCAACCAAATCAATCCTTTTACGACACCTGAATTGTTGGATGCCTCCAAAACCGTTTTACTTCATCGTGGCGACGTTTCCACAGGCTGGAGTATGGGCTGGAAAGTCAATCTCTGGGCAAAATTATTAGACGGAAATCACGCCAATAAATTAATCAAAGACCAATTAACGCTGGTAGAAAAAGACGGCTGGGGCAGCAAAGGCGGAACTTATCCGAATCTTTTCGACGCACATCCGCCGTTCCAGATAGATGGAAATTTTGGTTGCACTTCAGGAATTACCGAAATGCTTTTGCAAACTCAAAATGGTTTCATCGACATTCTTCCCGCACTTCCAGACGAGTGGAAAAACGGAAAAATTGCAGGCCTGAAAACCTACGGCGGTTTTGAAGTCAACATTGTTTGGGAAAATAATAAAGCGAAGGAAATCACTATAAAATCAAATTTAGGCGGAAACTGCAGAATAAGAATTCCGAACGAAATGGAATTAAAAGGAAATGTAAAATTGAAAAAAGCAGAAGGCAATAACCCGAATCCTTTTTTTGAAACCCCTGAAATTAAGCAACCAATGATTTCCAGTGAAGCTAAATTAAATCCTATAGAAATAAAAAAATCGGTAATGTACGATTTCCCGACTGAAGCAGGAAAAACATACAAACTGAAAATGAAAAGCTGATTAATAGGAACGGGCTTTAGCCCGTTTAACAAATGAATCAAACAATTGGCTTTAGCCAAAATTTAAATGTGAATCAAAGTCCCGAGGGGACGATTTAAACGAGAATAGGATGAAATCCTATAAAATGAACCCGGAGGGTTTAATAACAATAGCCACAGGTGAAACCTGTGGGACAATGTGAAAATAAACCACGAACCCTGAAAGGGTTCAACAAAAAATTAAATAAAAAATTATATATGAAAAAGATAACAATGAAATCCAATTTCCTAAAAAACAAGACCAGCATTTTTGCAGCAGCAGCTCTACTTTCTGTAAGCAATATTTCTGCCCAGACATTTACCGATTTTCAATATAAAGGAAACGACAAAATATACAACGACAATCCTTTGAAATCAGACGAATTCTATTCCCCGATTCTTCAGGGCTGTTATCCCGACCCGAGTATCACCAAAAAAGGCGAAGATTATTACTTGGTTAATTCTTCTTTCTCAATGTTTCCAGGAGTTCCGATTTTCACTTCTAAAGATTTGGTAAATTGGAAACAGGTTGGGCACGTTCTCGACAGGCCTTCCCAGTTGAAAGTTGAAAAAGGCGGCGTTTCTCAGGGAATTTACGCGCCGGATATCAAATACAACAAGTACAATGATACCTTTTATATGATTACTACCCAAATCGCGGGCGGAGTCGGCAATATGGTCGTAAAAACCAAAGATCCGGCAAAAGGCTGGAGCGAAGTCCAGAAACTGAATTTCGACGGAATCGATCCTGCCATTTTCTTTGATGATGACGGAAAAGCTTACATCGTTCACAACGACGCTCCACCAAAAGGAACCGAGCAGTATCAAGGTCACCGCGTCATCAAAATGTGGGACTACGATTTGGAAAAAGACCAGGTGGTTGCAGGTTCAGACAGAATTATTGTAAACGGTGGCGTTGACCTTTCTCAAAAGCCAATTTGGATTGAAGGCCCGCATTTGTACAAGTATAAAGGAAAATATTACCTGATGTGTGCGGAAGGCGGAACCGGAGGCAACCACAGCGAAGTTATTTTTATGGCAGATTCTCCGAAAGGACCATTTGTTCCCGCTAAAAACAACCCAATTCTCACCCAAAGATATTTTCCGAGAGACAGAAAGGAAAAAGTAGATTGGGCAGGTCACGCCGATTTGGTGGAAGGCCCGAACGGACAATGGTACGGCGTATTTTTAGCCATTCGTCCCAACGAAAAAGGACGTGTAAATCACGGTAGAGAAACCTTCATTCTTCCGGTGGATTGGAGCGGAACTTATCCTGTGTTTCAAAATGGCTTGGTTCCGATGAAGCCGAAATTGAAAATGCCGCAAGGTGTTCAGAACCAAACCGGACAAAACGGATTCTTCCCGAACGGAAATTTCACGTATAATGATAAACTGACCGATAAAAACCTCGATTTCCGTTGGATTGCAATGCGTGGGCCGCGTGAAAACTTCATTACGACTACAAAAACGGGTGTTAAAGTGAACCCGATGGAGACAAATATCAAAGCGTTGGCTCCGATTTCATCTTTGTTCCACAGATTGCAGCACGAAGATTTTGAAACTTCCGTAACGTTGGATTATAAACCGAAATCTGAAAAAGAATTGGCTGGAATTACACTCTACCAAAGCGAAACATTCAATTACGTTTTTGGAATTACCAAAAAAGACAAAGATTTCTACATTGTTTTGGAAAGAACCGAAAAAGGAAGTTCAAAACTCATTGCCAGCGAGAAAATTTCATTAGGTAAGACTATCAGATTCCAGGCTGTTGGCGAGAAAGATAATATTAGTTTTAATTATTCTGTAGACGGGAAAAACTTTAAAAATTTGGGCGGTCCGGTTTCAGGAGATATCCTTTCTACCGATGTTGCAGGCGGTTTCACTGGAAGTTTGATAGGATTGTATAGTACTTCTTCTAATGATATTGTGCCTAAATAATATAAAATCAATAGGAACGGGCTTTAGCCCGTTTTGAAGAAGAATGTTCAATTCGGCTTTAGCCAAAATTTACAACAAGTTTTGCTAAAGCCCGACGCAATTGATAAAATTGTATTGAATTAAACCAAACCAAAATATCAAAACCGTGAAAATTAATCAACCATTTTATATAGTTTCTTTTTTGGGATGTATCGGGCTGAATCTTCTTTCAGCCCAGGTAAATCCTGTAAAAAAACAGGAGACAACGGCATTCAGGAACCCAATTATCTGGGCAGATGCACCGGATTTGTCAATCACACGAAGCGGCAACGATTTTTACCTGATAAGCACCACTATGCACCTGATGCCGGGCGCTCCGGTAATGCATTCCAAAGATTTGGTCCATTGGGAAATGTCGAGCTATGTTTTTGATACACTAAATGATAATTCAAAATACGATTTGATTGACGGAAGCGTTTACGGACGTGGACAATGGGCTTCTTCCATCCGTTATCACAAAGGGAAATATTACGTTCTGTTTTCCCCGAATGATGAGCCTTTCAAATCCTATTTTTATGTCACCGACAATCCTGAAAAAGGCAATTGGAAACTCATCACGAGAACCAGACATTTTCACGATGCATCTTTGCTTTTCGATGATGATGATAGAGTTTACGTTTTTACTTCCAACAAAGTTTTTGAGCTGAGCCCGGATTTTAAAACCATTATCGGAAATCAGGACGGAACGGAAGTTTTCCAGAAAGATGAATCGGAAACCGGACTTTTGGAAGGTAACCAAATCATTAAAAAAGACGGAAAATATTATATGATGATGATTTCCTGGCCAAGAGGCGGAAAACGTCGTCAGGAAGTGTACAGAGCTGATAAAGTTACCGGACCTTATGAGAAAAAAGTTATTCTTGAAGACAATTTTCTTGGATTTTCCTACGCCGGACAAGGTGCTTTGATTGACGATAAAAATGGAAATTGGTATTCACTGATTTTCCAGGACAGAAATGGAGTAGGACGAGTTCCGATTTTGCTTCCTGTGAAATGGGAAAACGACTGGCCAATTTTAGGTAATAATGGAAAAGTACCTTTGACAGGTGAAGTTCCATTCGCTCCATTTAAACCAAAAAATCATTTGGTAGAAAGTGATGAATTTTCTGACAAAAAAATGAAAATTCAGTGGCAGTGGAATCATAATCCTGTCAACACAGCTTGGTCTTTATCCGATAGGAAAGGCTTTTTAAGGTTAAAAACGAATAGAGTCGTCGATAATCTGTACCTCGCTCCGAATACGTTGACCCAAAGAATGGAAGGCCCGAAATCCAGCGGCATAGTGGCTTTGGATGTGAAAGGGATGAAAGACGGCGATGTAGCAGGTTTCAGTGCGTTCAACGGCGATTCCGGGATTTTGTCTGTGGTAATGGAAAATGGTAAGAAGTTTATTGTTTTTTCAACGAATGAAGTCAGTTTAGATAATAAAACGAAGGCGGTTACAGGTGTTAAAAAAGATGAAAAAAAGAGAATCCCATTAAACTCGGACAAAGTTTATTTTAAAATTGATGCCGATTTTAATCTCGGAAAAGATTTGGCTAATTTTTATTACAGCACCGACCAAAAAAACTGGACCGAAATGGCAAAAGATTACAAAATGATTTTCGATTACCGGAGATTTTTTATGGGTTCCAAATTTGCAATTTTCAATTATGCAACCAAAAATCTGGGAGGTTTTGTAGATGTTGATTTTTTCAGAGTGAATATAAGTTCGGAATAATTAGAGTTGAATAATTTGGGCAGCTTTATCCGCCTTCCGCTCTCAATCTTTTTTGCAGATGATTTCAGATTAAATAGAACTAGAGTACAAGCAAAAAAGGATTTCCGCTCAAGTCGGGCTGCGAGAGATTCACTGTCTAGAAAAAATGAAAATTATTGCTTCGTAGAAGCAAACTGTTAGTAGCAAAACATTGTACCATCAAAATCAAAGCCTCGTAGAGGCGACCTGTTAATTACGGCAATGATAATTAACTTTAAAAATGTAAAAAAGATAAAACCCTTGTCGGTCTTATTTTTTTGTCTAAATTAATAAGTGTAAAAATTACAAATAAAAATTTATGAAAAATTCCCTGATATTCACTGTCACTTTTCTATTGTATGGTCTGTGTGTTTCTGCGCAAAATACTGACAGACAGGCGCCGCAAGGTTTTGATGTGGAAAGAAAAGATATTCCGCACGGAAAAATTGATACCATTCAATATGTTTCAAAAACGGTCGGAACTACAAGGAAAGCATTGGTTTACGTACCGCCGGGATTCAAAAAAGGGGAAAAATACCCTGTCCTTTATCTTCTTCACGGCATTGGCGGCGATGAAAAAGAATGGTTTAACCAGGGAAAACCGAATGTTATCCTGGACAATCTCTACGCACAGGGAAAACTCACACCGATGATTGTCGTTTTGCCGAACGGCCGTGCGATGAAAGATGACAGAGCAACAGGAAATATAATGGCTCCTGATAAAGTAGAAGCCTTCGCAACTTTTGAAAAAGATTTGCTGAATGACCTGATTCCGTTTGTAGAAAAAAAATATCCTGTCAAAAAAGACCGTGAAAACCGGGCTTTAGCGGGTTTGTCGATGGGAGGCGGACAAACACAGAATTTTGCTTTCGGCAACATCGATAAATTTGCGTGGCTGGGCGCATTTTCTTCAGCACCCAATACAAAAGAACCGACTCAGCTTTTGCCGAATCCACAGGAAGCATTGAAAATGAAACTTATATTTATTTCCTGCGGCGATGCGGACGGATTGATGCCTTTCAGCAAAAGAACCAGCGATTATATGAAGAAAAATAAAATCCCGCACATTTTCTACATCGAACCAGGCGGCCACGACTTCAAGGTTTGGAGAAATGATTTATACATCTTTTCACAATTGTTATTTAAGCCTGTTGATAAAACTAAATTTGATGGATTTACTGTTTTGGGAACGCCTGCAGCAACCAATATCAGGAATGCGCAGTATCCTCAAATCCTTCCCGATGGAAGAGTAATGTTCAAGGTAAAAGCTCCGGAAGCGCAAAAAGTTCAGATTGATTTAGGAAAAAAATACGACCTCAAAAAAGACACAGACGGCTTTTGGACAGGAACAACGGATGTACAAAGCGGAAGCTTTCATTATTATTCTTTGCTGATTGATGGTGTTGCAGTTGCAGACCCATCCAGCGAGACTTTCTATGGAATGGGAAGATACGCCAGCGGAATCGATATTCCCTTTGATGGCGATGATTTCTATGCATTAAAAGACATTCCGCACGGCGATATCCGCATCAAAAATTTCTATTCCAAAGTGACCAATTCTTGGAGAAGAGTTTTCATTTATACGCCACCGGGTTACGACCAAAAT
The DNA here is from genome assembly GCF_023278365.1 of Epilithonimonas zeae. Lineage (NCBI taxonomy): Bacteria > Pseudomonadati > Bacteroidota > Flavobacteriia > Flavobacteriales > Weeksellaceae > Epilithonimonas > Epilithonimonas zeae. Next base: position 58,308 of record NZ_CP075338.1, read on the forward strand.
CCTTCTGAATCTTATCCGGCACTGTATATTTTACACGGCGGAGGGGAAGATGAAAGCGGTTGGGCAAATCAGGGCAAAACCAATCTGATTTTGGATAATCTGATTGCGGAAGGGAAAGCTAAAAAGATGGTCATCATTATGCCAGATGCGAATATTGGACAGAGCGGACTCCGAAATTTTGGCGAGCGTAATCTTCAGGTGTTTGAAAAAGAGCTGAAAGAATCCATCATTCCCTTTGCCGAATCCAATTACAGAATTAAAAAAGGTAAAGAAAACCGTGCATTAGCCGGACTTTCAATGGGTGGGATTTATACATTGTATGTCGGGATTCAGAATTCTGATATGTTCTCAAGCCTGGGTGTTTTCAGTTCAGGATATATGTTGCCGATGCTTCAGGACGTTGCTGACAAACAGTACAAATTTTTAAATGAAAATAAATCTGCCTTTTCATCCAATGTCAAAAATTTCTGGATTTCTATGGGCGGAAAAGACGATATCGCTTACGAAAACGGTCAGAAAATGCTGAAAGAACTGGATAAAATCGGAATTAAATATTCGTACAGAGATTATCCGGGAGGTCACAGCTGGCCGGTTTGGAGAGACAGTTTGCATCAGTTTGCGCAGGAAATTTTTAAATAAACATTAAATATAAAAATAGAGATTTGTCTTATTTGCTTAATAAAAATAAACTTGTTTGTTCTTGAAAAAGCATTAAGTATTCTTAGAATGATTTGCTAAAATTCTTGTCTGATAAAAATAGAATATAATAAAACAGGTCGCTCTTACAGAGCTTTTAATTCTGAAAATATTGTTTTCTATTAACGGTTCACTCCAAAGGAGCTGTATTTAGTCCCAGCGGGACTTTCTGATAGTAGAAAAAACAAAGTAAAAAAAAACAAAGCTCCGGAGGAGCGACCTGTTGATTTATACTATTAATATTTATAAAGAAAATTGATAAATCAGGCTTAATTTCTTAATGTTCTAATCCAAAATCAATCCACCAATGAATTTCAACAGAATAAAAATAAAAGCACTTATTATCACGGTCGTTATTGTATCGGGAAATATTGTTGCGCAATCTTATCAGAAGACAGATTCAGGATTGATGTTTTCTAATGATAATATGAATGTTGAAGTGAAATTGTATGGAGAAAATACGATTAGAATTATTAAATATCCCGCCGGAAAATCATTTGTCAAAAATAGCTTATCGGTCATTAAACAGGAACAGAAAACTAAATTTTCAGTTTCAGAAAACAATCATATTATTTCATTAAAAACAAATGATTTAAATATTTTCATTGATGCTAAAAGTGGCACGATTACTTATAAATCACCTTCAGGAAAAGAACTATTAAAGGAAACCGGAAGCGATTTCAAACCTTTTAATGATGCGGGAAACCCGACTTATTCGGTGACACAGTCTTTTCAGCTGGAAAAAGACGAACCCATCTATGGCTTGGGAATTTTACAGAACGGGAAAATGTCACAGCGAAATACGGATGTAAAAATGATTCAGAATAACACCTGGGATTTTGTGCCGTTTTTTCAGTCTGTAAAAGGGTATGGCGTTTTTTGGGATAACTATTCTCCGACTCAATTTACCGATAAACCCGACAAAACATCATTCTCATCGGAAGTTGGGGAAGGTGTGGATTATTATTTTATCTACGGAAAAAATGCCGATGGTGTAGTTGCCGGAATGCGAAATCTAACAGGAAATGTGCCGATGATACCTTTATGGACTTATGGTTTCTGGCAGAGCAAGGAACGCTATAAAAGTCAGGAAGAATTGGTGGATGTCGTTAAAAAATACCGTGATTTGAAAGTTCCTTTGGACGGAATTATTCAGGATTGGCAATATTGGGGAAACAATTACCAGTGGAATGCGATGGATTTTATCAGCCCTGATTTTCCCGATGCCAAAAAAATGATACAGGATATTCACGATATGAATGCGCATCTTTCGGTTTCCATCTGGTCGTCTTTCGGACCGATGACCAATCAGTACCGTGAAATGGATAAAAAAGGAATGTTGTTCGATTTCAAAACCTGGCCGGAATCTGGCAGAGAAGTGTGGCCGCCTGATATGAATTATCCTTCAGGAGTCCGCGTTTACGATGCTTACAATCCCGAAGCCAGAAATATTTACTGGAAATATTTGAACAAAGGTGTTTTCAGCCTGGGTGTCGATACCTGGTGGATGGATTCTACGGAACCCGACCATCTCAGCCAAAAACCGGAAGATTTAGATACCAAAACTTATCTTGGTTCATTCCGAAAAGTGAGAAATGCATATCCGCTGATGACAGTTGGTGGCGTTTACGACCATCAGCGTGAAACCACGAGCGACAAAAGAGTTTTTATTTTGACGCGTTCGGCTTTTGCAGGACAGCAAAGATACGCGGCTAATACTTGGTCGGGCGATGTCAACTCTTCGTGGGAATCTTTGCGCAATCAGGTTCCAGCAGGTTTAAATTTCAGCCTGACTGGAAATCCGAATTTTAATTCCGATATCGGCGGTTTCTTTGCCGGTGTTTATAAAAGAAACGGAGGTGCCAACAATCCGATGTTTCAGGAATTGTACGTTCGTTGGTTGCAATACGGAACTTTCACGCCAATGATGCGTTCGCACGGAACCGATGTTCCGAGGGAAATTTATCAGTTTGGAAAAAAAAGAGATGTAGTCTATGATGTAATAGAGAAATTCATCAGATTACGTTACAGTATGTTGCCCTACATTTATTCCATTTCTTGGGATGTTTCTAAAAATAATTCGAGTTTTTTGAGAGCTTTGTCGATGGATTTTTCATCAGACCAAAAAACCTGGGACATTAATAATGAATACCTTTTCGGTAAATCATTCTTAGTAGCACCAATTCTCAATCCTCAATACACACCTGAAAAAATAGTAAAAACCGATGAAAATCAAGGTTGGGATAAAAAAAATGAAACAAAGGAAAATTCTCTTTCCAACATTGATTTTACAGAAAATAAAAAAATAAAACTTTACCTTCCTGCAGGTGCAGACTGGTTTGATTTCTGGACGAATGAAAAACACAAAGGCGGTCAGGAAATCGAAAAATCTGTTAACCTTCAAAGCATTCCGCTGTATGTGAAAGCGGGAAGTATTATTCCGTTCGGCCCAGATGTTCAATATGCTACTGAGAAAAAATGGGACAATCTTACGTTGAAAATTTATCCGGGAACTGACGCAGATTTTATCTTATACGAAGACGAATTCGATAATTACAATTACGAAAAAGGAGACTATACCGAAATCCCTTTCCACTGGAACGAAAAATCAAAAACCTTAACGATAGACTCCCGAAAAGGAAATTTTAAAGGTATGATTGATAAACGGAATTTCAATGTAATGCTTCCTGATGGACAGCATAAATCGGTGAGTTATTCAGGAAAGAAAGTGAATGTCAATTTTAAATAATCTTAAAATATTAATTATGAAATTTTTAAGTTTAATAACGGTTTTAGGATTTTTTCAGATTTCCTTCGCTCAAAATCCGATTATCCAAACCAAGTACACTGCAGACCCTGCACCAATGGTTTATAAGGATACGGTTTATCTTTACACAAGCCACGATGAAGACGATGCCTTCGGATTCAAAATGAAAGACTGGTTGCTGTACACGTCCACCGATATGGTCAATTGGACAGACCACGGTGTAGTGGCTTCGCTCAAGGATTTTAAATGGGTAAATACCGACAACGGTGCCTGGGCGCCACAGGTTGTTGAAAGAAAAGGAAAATTCTATATGTATTGTCCAATGCCCAACAATATGGGTATTGGGGTCTTGGTGGCGGACAGTCCGTATGGTCCTTTCAAAGATCCTATTGGAAAACCTTTAGTGAAAAATTCTTCCGATGATATAGACCCGACCGTTTTGATTGACGATGACGGGCAGGCTTATCTGTACTGGGGAAATCCGAATCTTTGGTATGCTAAACTCAACGAAGATATGATATCTCTTGCCGGACCAATTACCAAAGACCCTTCGTTTGCGAAGGTTAAAGACCAGCCAGATCCTTTCAAATATCAGGAGGGACCTTGGGCGTGGAAAAGAAACGGAATTTACTATATGGCTTACGCTTCTAAATGTTGTCCGGAAGGGATTGGTTATGCAATGGCAAAATCGCCTACAGGTCCCTGGAATTATGGAGGCGTGATAATGGATGGCGACCAGAGATCCAGCGGAAATCATCCCGGTATCATAGATTTCAAAGGCAAATCTTATGTTTTCGGATTCAATCATATGCTTAGAATGCAGACGATGAGCAAACATTACGAACGCCGGTCTGTTAGTGTCACAGAAATTACCTACAATGCAGATGGAACCATTCAGAAGCTTCCTTTCTGGACTACGGATGGTGCAAAAAGAGTGGGCACTCTGGACCCTTATAAAAAAGTTGAAGCAGAAACAATGGCTTACAGCGAAGGTCTGAAAACAGAAATGGTCACAGAATGGGAACGCAATCAACCCTATAACAGAGGTAAAAAAATCACAGACCGTGTCATCGTTACCTCAATTAACAATGGTGATTATATTAAAATCCAAGGGGTAGATTTTTCCAAAGGCGTAAAATCTTTGGATGTAAACGTTGCTTCTCTCTATGGAGGAAAAATAGAAGTACGTTCAGATGCTCTTAATGGACCATTGTTGGGAGTTGTTAATGTTACAGGAAAAGGTGAGGGCGACTTATATAAAACCATTAATACACCTCTGAAAAGTGTTAAAGGAATCCACGATTTATATTTTGTTTTTAAGGGAGAAAAAGACCTTTTCTATTTTGATTGGTGGAAGTTTAATTAAATCCAAATTTTTAAATAATGTTGAAGACGAAAATACTTTTAATTGCTGTAACATTTTTGCTGTCGGGAAATATCTCCAAGGCGCAGTCAACCGTTTGGTTAGACCAGTTGGATTTAAGCGTGGCAACACAGGGACACGGAAAACCCGGCATCAATACTTCGGTGGACGGAAAACCTATAACCATTGCTGGCGAAGTTTTCAAAAGAGGTTTTGGAACACACGCCGAAAGTTCTTTGTTGATTAAATTAAACGGTAAAGCAAAAAGCTTTTCCGCAATGGTGGGACTGGATGATGAAATAAAAGGCCACGAGCCCGCAGTGGAATTCGAGATTTATGGCGACAACAAAAAGCTTTGGTCAAGCGGAATAATGAAATTAGGCGATAAAGCAAAGCCTGTTTCTGTTTCGCTAGAAGGTGTAAAACAATTAGAATTAGTCGTAACAGATGGCGGAAACGGACCGTATTATGACCACGCTGATTGGGCAGATGCTAAATTTGAAACTTCAGACGGTGCAAAACTGATAACATTTAATCCGATTTCATCAGTACCATATATTTTGACGCCAAAACCTGCGGCAACGCCAAAAATTAACTCAGCAGGCGTTTATGGCGTTCGTCCCGGCTCACCCTTTTTGTTCAAGGTTGCAGCAACGGGTGACAGACCAATGACTTTTACAGCAAAAAATCTTCCGAAAGGTTTAACCATAGATTCACAGACCGGAATTATCACCGGAAAAATAGATACAAAAGGAACCTATGAAGTTCTTTTATCAGCTAAAAATGCGAAAGGCTCAAATTCAAAAAAATTAAGAATCGAAAGCGGCGATAAAATAGCTTTAACGCCAACGATGGGATGGAATAGCTGGAACTGTTTTGGGCACGAAGTCTCTGCCGATAAAGTAAAACGTGCCGCCGATGCTTTGGTTAAAACGGGATTGGTAAATCACGGCTGGAATTATATTAATATCGATGATTCGTGGCAGTTCAACAGAGACGGAAAAGACCCGTCTTTCAAAGGGAAAATGCGTGATGAAAACGGTTATATTCTGACCAATTCAAAATTTCCGGATATGAAGGAATTAACCGATTACTTTCATTCAAAAGGTCTTAAAGCAGGAATTTATTCCTCTCCCGGACCTTGGACGTGTGGCGGTTGCGCAGGAAGCTACGGCTACGAAAAACAAGATGCCGAAAGCTACGCTAAATGGGGAGTCGATTACCTGAAATACGATTGGTGCAGCTACGGAGGCGTGATTGACGGTTTGCCCGATAATGACCCAAACAAAGTTTCTTCCCTCAATTTTCAGGGTGGAGGAGATTTGGATAAAGGCGTGAAACCATTTAAACTGATGGGCGATTTATTAAAAAATCAGCCTCGTGATATTGTGTATAATCTTTGTCAATACGGAATGGGCGATGTCTGGAAATGGGGAAATGATGCCGATGCACAATCCTGGCGAACAACCAATGACATCACCGATACCTGGGCAAGTGTTAAAAATATTGCTTTGGCTCAGGACAAAGCGGCTCCTTACGCAAAACCCGGCAACTGGAACGACCCGGATATGTTGGTGGTAGGTGTTGTAGGTTGGGGAAATCCGCATCAAAGCCGGTTGAAACCGGACGAACAATATCTGCATATCAGTCTTTGGAGCATTTTTTCTGCGCCATTACTGATTGGTTGCGACCTTGAGAAACTGGATGATTTTACTTTAAATCTTTTAACGAATGATGAGGTCATTGCCGTAAATCAGGATGCTCTGGGAAAACAGGGCGTTTGTCTTCAAACAATTGGCGAATTGAAAATTTATGAAAAAGACCTTGAAGACGGCGGAAAAGCGGTGGCTTTTGCCAATTTCGGAAGGGAAAAAGTGAAGATGTCTTACAAAGATTTCAGGCAGCTCGGTATTTCAGGTCGTCAAACCGTAAGAGATATCTGGAGACAGAAGGACATTGCAAAAATCAATACATCAAATCAGACATTATTACTGGATATTCCGGCGCACGGGGTGGCTTATTATAAATTTATTTCATCAAAATAATAAAATATGATTCAATTTAAATCAAAATATATCGCATTATCATTTTTACTGGCAGGAATTTGTATTTCTGCCCAAAATCCCGTAATCCAGACTCATTTTACGCCAGATCCTGCACCGATGGTGTACAAAAACAAGATGTATGTCTACACCGGAGACGATATTCCCGGCTATGACTTTTATTATATGACGAAATGGAGGGTATATTCGTCGGATGATATGGCCAATTGGACTAACCACGGTTCTCCACTTTCACTGGAATCCTTTAGCTGGGCTCGTGACAGAGCTTGGGCGGCACAATGTATTGAACGTAACGGCAAATTCTATTGGTACATCTGCGTTCAGACCGTTGATAACAATATGGCGATTGGCGTTGCGGTATCAGACGGTCCGACAGGCCCTTTTAAAGATGCACTCGGAAAACCACTGGTGACGACGGGAACCTGGGATAATATCGACCCGACGGTTTTTGTTGATGATGACGGACAAGCCTATCTGTATTGGGGAAACAGCAAATTATTTTATGTGAAACTCAACAAAGATATGGTTTCTTATGATGGGAAAATCACCGAAATTCCGCAGTCGGTGGAAGCTTTTGGAGGATTGAGACGTCCCGGAAGAAGCGATGAGGTTTTGCAGAAACAGGAACAGTTTAAAGATGTTTTTGTGGAAGGTCCCTGGTTCTACAAACGCAACAAGCAATATTATATGATGTACGCCGGAATGACCGACCGAACCGAATGTCTGTCTTATTCTGTAAGCGATTCACCGACCGGACCGTGGAAATATCAGGGAAAAATAATGACCGGTCAGCCGACTAACAGTTTTACCAACCACGGCGGAATTATCGATTTTAAAGGTAAATCCTACCTGTTCTATCACACAGGATTATTGCCCGGCGCAGGAAGTTACGGAAGGTCCACGTCTATTGAAGAATTCAAATACAATCAGGATGGAAGCATCCCGAAAATTGCAATGACTAAAGAGGGCGTAAATCCCGTTGCAACACTCAATCCCTACAAAAGAAATGAAGCAGAAACGATTGCGTGGTCAGAGAAATGCAGCACTTCCGAAAACAAAAAGACGGGAGTTTATGTTTCCGATACCAGAGTGGGAGGTTATATCAAAGTTCGTTCGGTTGATTTTGAAAAAGGCGCCTCTGAATTTTCAGCTTCAATTGCCGCAGGTGTTGACGGTGGAATTTTAGAAGTCAGATTAGATAAATTGGACGGAAATAAAATTGCCGAGATTGAAGTTCCGAGAACCGGTGGCTGGGAAGAATTTAAAACCCTGACATCAAAAATTTCAGAATCGGTTTCCGGTGTTCACGATGTTTATTTTGTCTTTAAAGGGAAAAACATTACAGCCGGAAGAGTTCTTTTCAATTTCGACCACTGGAGTTTTCAGAAAAAATAAATTAAATTCTTTTGGTAGAATTAATAGCGTAAGACTTTTATAAGCGTTAGCGGCTTTGTGAGACTAAAAAAATATTTATAAAAAAACTTTGCGCACTTAGTTGTTCAAAACCAAAAAGTTAAATATGAAAAAAACAATACTCAATCTCTGTTTAATAGCATATTCGGGAATATCATTTTCTCAGAATCCTATTATTCAAACCAATTATACGGCAGACCCTGCGCCAATGGTGTATAACGACAGGCTTTATGTCTACACCACGCACGATGAGGACGATTCCACCTGGTTTGTAATGAACGACTGGAAGGTCTATTCCACCAACGATATGGTAAACTGGACCGACCACGGAAGCATTCTGAGCTATAAAGATTTCGACTGGGCAAAACGTGATGCCTGGGCTGCGCAATGCGTGGAAAGAAACGGCAAATTCTTTATGTACGTTCCGATGTGGTCTAAAACCAACAATAAAGGAGCGATTGGTGTTGCAGTGGGTGACAGTCCGTTTGGGCCATTTCACGACCCGCTTGGAAAACCATTAGTTCAGAGTGAATGGGGCGATATCGATCCGACGGTTTTTATTGATGACGACGGCCAGGCCTATATGTATTGGGGAAATCCGAAACTTAAAATGGTTAAGCTCAATCAGGATATGATTTCCTATTCCGGCGATATTGTGGAAGTGCCAATGACCGCAGAATCTTTCGGGAAAAGGGATGGAAAAGAAAACCCTGAAAGACCGACAAAATATGAGGAAGGACCTTGGCTGTACAAAAGAAAAAACCTGTATTATCTGTTCTGGCCGGGCGGTCCGCTTCCTGAATTCATTGGATATTCCACGAGTAAAAGTCCACAAGGTCCGTGGAAATATGGCGGAATTGTAATGCCAACTGAAGGAAAATCTTTCACCAATCATCCCGGAATTGTCGATTTCAGAGGAAAATCCTATTTCTTTTATCACAACGGCGCTTTGCCGGGAGGAAGCGGTTTTACAAGGTCGGTAAGTGTTGAGGAACTTAATTTTAATAAAGACTGTTCTATTTCACCCATCAAAATGACAAATGGAATTACCAAAGCCATTGCAACCATTAATCCTTATGCTTTTAATCAGGCAGAAATGATTGCCTGGTCTGAAAATGTAAAATCTTATCAGAACAAAGAAGCAGGCGTCTTCATCAAAGCTAAAAAAAGCGGCGCTTATACCAGCGTGAAAAATGTGGATTTTGGCAAAAAAGGAGCATCAGTATTTTCGGCCAGAGTTGGAACGACACACAACAGCGATGTGACGATGGACGTTCATCTGGACAGTGTAAGCGGACCGGTTGTCGCTACGGTAAAAGTTCCGTTGACAGGCGGAGACGACCGTTGGGAAACTGTGAAAACTGAAGTGAAGGAAAAAATTACCGGTGTTCACGATGTATATTTTGTATGTAATGGAAAAGCAGCAAAGGATATTATGTTTTTCGATTATTGGACTTTTCTTGAAACTCATTAATTATGATTAAACTTTTTTTTAAACTATCACTCGCCTTTAGTATTCTCATTGTGAATACTGTTTTTGCACAGGTTGCAGAAATTTCCAGTCCTGACGGAAAATTGAAACTGAACGTTTTTTCAGAGAATGGAAAAGCGCTTTATAATGTTACTTTTCAAGGAAAAACAATGCTTGATAAATCTCCATTGGGCTTGATTACCAATGAATCTGATTTCTCTAAAAATTTAAAATTCATTGACAGCAAAAAAGATAAGGTTTCCAAAAATTACACCAACGAAAAAATCAAAAAATCACAAGTCAGTTATGCGGCTAATACTCTGACAGTCAATTTTACCAATGCGGATAATTTCAATATCGGAATTGAATTTCAGGTGAGCGATAATAATGTAGCTTTCAGATATGAGATTCAGCCGATGAAAGACCGTTTGAGCGCGGTTGTACAATCGGAAATTACGGGTTACAGATTTCCGTCTCAAACCACAACTTTCCTTTCTCCGATGATGAAGCCGATGACAGGTTTTGCGAGAACCGCTCCAAGCTACGAAAGCGGTTACAAAGCTGATGCAGAATTAGGAACAAAAGCCGATTATGGTTACGTTTTTCCGGGATTATTTCACGTGGGAAATGACGGCTGGATTTTATTGTCTGAAACAGGAGTGAACAGTTTGTACTGCGCTTCTCATTTGGATACGACTTCAGAAAAAAATCTTTACCAGGTTGCTTATCCGAATATGGCTGAAAATAACGGTTTCGGAAGTACCGGAGCTGCCATTTCACTTCCCGGAAAAACACCTTGGAGAACTATCACCATTGGAGATTCTCTGAAACCGATTGTTGAAACGACTATTCCTTTTGATGTCGTAGAACCGATGTATGAACCCTCACAGAAATATAGTTTTGGTAAATCTACCTGGAGCTGGATTTTGTGGCAGGACAACAGTATGAATTATGAAGACCAGAGTCTCTTTATCGATTTAGCATCAAAACTGGGTTATGAATACATTTTGATTGATGCGCTTTGGGACAAAAATATCGGAAAAGAACGAATGAAAGACCTCATTCAGTATGCCAAATCCAAAAATGTCGGGGTATTGCTTTGGTACAATTCCAACGGTGCTGCGAACGACGCGCCGATGGGACCGAGAAATAAAATGAGCTCATCCATCGAACGAAAAAAAGAAATGAAATGGCTGAAAGATATCGGTGTAAAAGGTCTGAAAGTCGACTTTTTCGGAGGCGACAAGCAGGAAACGATGCGTCTTTACGAAGATATTCTTTCCGATGCTAATGATTTTGGATTAAAAATTATTTTCCACGGGGCAACTTTACCGAGAGGCTGGGAAGTAATGTACCCGAATTATGCAGGAAGCGAAGCGGTTTTAGCTTCGGAAATGCTTTATTTTTCAGAAGACGTCCGCAAACAGGAAGCTTTTTTCGCAACATTACATCCTTTCATCAGAAATACGGTCGGAAGTATGGAGTTTGGCGGAACTTTCCTCAACAAATATTTAACAAAATCCAACAAGGATAAAAATAAAAGATATACAACAGATGGTTTCCAGTTGGCAACGGCTGTTCTGTTTCAAAATCCGGTTCAGATGTTTGGTGTAATGCCGAATAACCTGACCGATGCTCCAAAATTCCAGCTCGATTTTATGAAAGAAGTTCCGACGCTTTGGGACGAAACGGTGTTCATCGACGGATACCCTGGGAAATATTCCGTGATTGCCAGAAGACATCAGAATCAATGGTATGTTGCCGGTGTGAACGCTGAAAATGCTGTTCAGAAGCTTACTTTAAAACTTCCGATGCTTGCCGGAAAGTCGGTTAGATTCATCAATGATGATTCGAAAGGGGAAACTTCTGAAAAAACAATTACTGTTGGCAAAAACGGAGAACTCAAAATAGAAATTCAATCCAAAGGCGGATTTGTCATTCATTAATATTTCATTTTAACCCGAAAAATAAATCTCAAAATGGAAATCAGAAATTTCAAATTCTCAACGGTTTTTAAAATTCTCTTTTTGATGATGGCTCTTAGCCATCAATTGTCTTTCGGGAAAATTAAACTTCCCGATTTGGTAAGTGATAAGATGGTTTTACAACGTGATGTCGAGCTTAAAATTTGGGGTTGGGCAGATAATGGTGAAAATATTACCATTAAATTCCGAAACGAAACCTACAATACATCACCGGACAAAAACGGGAAATGGTCTGTCCAATTGAAACCACAGAAAGCAGGAGGGCCATTTGTGATGGAAATTAACGAAATTACGATTCGGGATATTCTGGTAGGAGATGTCTGGCTAGCTTCCGGGCAGTCCAATATGGAAACGCCTATTGCACGTTTAACGGAACGTTTTCCGGAGATTAATGTTTCTGATTTTAATAAAATCCGCTACTTCAAAGTTCCTACACAGAACACTGTGGAATCTGTCCGGGAAAATATAGCATCCGGCGGAAAATGGTTCACAGGGACGGCTTCGGAAGTAATGAATTGGACGGCCTTTGCGTATTTTTATGCGGTAGAAGCGTATGAACACACCAAAATTCCGCAGGGAATGCTGGTTTCCAGTTTGGGTGGTTCGTCAATTCAGAGTTGGGTCAGTCAGGAGCATCTCAAGAATTTTCCTGATGATATTATCGATGAACAGGCATTGTCAGCACTCAATTCTTCAAAACTGGACCAGGGAAGAAATCTTTGGAATCAAAAGGATTTTAATGACGGGAATTGGGAAAAGGCAAAAGTTCCCGGAAAATGGAAAGATAATGGAATCCGCGCAAAAGGAACGGTCTGGTTTCGGAAAAACTTTGAACTGCCTGCGTCAATGGATGGGAAATTTGCCCGATTATATCTGGGAGTAATGGTGGACAGTGATTCGGTTTTTGTGAATGGAAAATTCGTAGGCTCTACTTCATACACGTATCCACCAAGGAAATATGATATTCCGGGCGGAATTTTAAAACAGGGAAAAAATACGATTGCCATTCAGCTGACTTCCAATTTCGGAAACGGTGAATTTGTAGCCGATAAACCGTATAAAATTGTAGGAGATGGCGTTACCGTTGATTTAACGGGCGAATGGAAATATAACATCGGTAGAGATACGAGCAAAGATGAAGAATATAAATCAAAACTGAAAAACCTGAGAAGCACACCTTCCGGATTGTACAACGGAATGATTTACCCGATTCGGGATTACAAAGTCCGGGGTGCTATCTGGTATCAGGGCGAAAGCAATGCCGGTCAATCCGAAGATTATGCAGGTTTGCTGAAAAATCTTATCGAAAATTGGCGGGAAGTATTTCAATGGAATCAGATGCCGTTTTTATTGGTTCAGCTTCCGAATTTTATGGAGAAAACAAACGACCCGAATGCGCCAAGCGGATGGGCAGGAATTCGTGAGGCTCAGTTTAAAACGTCACAAACTGTTCCGTACGCGGCAATGAGTGTCAATTATGATATTGGCGAATGGAATGACATTCACCCTCTCAATAAAAAAGATATGGCAAAACGTCTATTTCTGGCTGCCCGAAAATTGGTGTATGGTGAAAAATTGGTAAGTAGTGGTCCTGTTTTCAAATCGATGAAGGTGGAAAATTCTAATATCATCCTTTCGTTTGACAATGTTGGAAGCGGTTTGCAAAGTAAAAACGGAAATCTGAAACATTTTGCGATTGCCGGAAGCGACAAAAAATTTGTCTGGGCTGAAGCAAAAATTAAAGGCAACACAGTCATTGTGACCAGCAAGGAAATCAAAAATCCTGTTGCAGTGCGATATGCGTGGAGCAATAATCCCGAAGATGCCAACCTGCAAAATAAAGAAGGTTTGCTGGCGTCGCCATTCAGAACGGATGATTGGTAGTTTTTATAATTAAACTGATAGTGCACTTTTATAAGCGATAGCGGCTTTGTGAGCCTCAAAACAATTCTTTTTTAAAATAAAAACTTTGTGAACTCAGTGTTCAAAATTTCACAGTCTGACTAAAAATCAGTAAATATTAAAATAAAATACTCATAAAATATTGATTATGAAGACGATTTTTAACTATTTTTCTCTTTTGATAACATTGGTTTTTACAACGATTGTAAAAGCCGCCGACCCTTTTATTTCTTTTACTAAAACGGAAAACTCGGTTGTGTTGAAAGAGCACAATTCAGGTTTGATGCTGTTTTCAGATAGCGATTCGGATAAAGGAATTCTTCGTGCGGTTGCGAATCTTCAATCTGATTTTCAAAAAGTAACAGGTGTTCAGCCTACTCTTATTTCCCAAAATTCCGGGGCGGGCGGAATGCTCATCATTATTGGCGAAGCTGGGAAAAGCAAAACCATTGATGCGTTGATTAAAGCTAAAAAAATTGACGGAAATTCAATCAAAGGAAAGAATGAAAAATATATCATTCAAAATATCAGCAATCCGTTTCCCGGCGTTTCCGAAGCGATTGTAATTGCAGGAAGCGACAAACGCGGAACGATTTACGGAATTTACGAAATGTCCCAGCAAATCGGGGTTTCACCTTGGTATTATTGGGCGGATGTTCCGGTTGAGAAAAAAGAAAATATCTATTTTAAAAAAGGAATTTACACAGACGGAGAACCTGCAGTAGAATATCGCGGAATTTTCCTGAATGATGAAGAACCTTCGCTCGGAGGATGGGCAAGAGCGACTTTTGGAGGAATCAATTCTAAATTTTACGAAAAAGTTTTTGAACTGATTCTTCGTATGAAAGGCAACTACATCTGGCCTGCAATGTGGGGAAAAGCTTTCTACGACGATGATACTTTGAACGGGCCTCTAGCCAACGAAATGGGAATCATTATGGGAACTTCTCACCACGAACCAATGGCTCAGGCGCAAACCGACTGGCACAGATACATCAAGAAGAATAATTTACCGAATGTCTGGGATTATTCCAAAAATGAGAAGGTTTTGCAGGAATTCTGGAAATCAGGGCTTGAAAGAAGCAAAAACTGGGAAAAATTAGTTACAGTCGGAATGCGTGGCGACGGCGACGAAGCGATGGGAGAGGGAACCAATATTTCCTTACTTGAAAAAATTGTAAAAGACCAGCGCAAAATTATTGCTGACGTAACAGGTAAAAAACCGGAAAAAACGCCTCAGGTCTGGGCTTTGTACAAAGAAGTTCAGGATTATTACGACAAAGGAATGCGGGTTCCGGACGATGTCATTTTATTGTTTTGTGATGACAACTGGGGAAATGTGAGAAAACTTCCGGATCTTTCAAAACCTTTACATAAAGGTGGTTACGGGATGTATTACCACTTCGATTATGTGGGCGGACCGAGAAACTCAAAATGGATTAATATCAGTCCGATTCAGAGAGTTTGGGAACAGATGAATCTTTCCTACGAACATAAAGTGGATAAGGTTTGGGTTGTCAATGTCGGGGATTTGAAACCGATGGAATTCCCAATCAGCTTTTTCCTGGAAATGGCTTGGAATCCGAAACAATTCAATTCAAAAAATCTTTTGAAATACACTGAAAAATGGTCGGCACAGCAATTTGGAGAAAAGCACGCCAAAGAAATTGCAGGAATGATTAATCTTTATACCAAATACAACCGCCGTGTAACACCAGAAACATTGGACTGGAAAACTTACAGCCTTCGAAATTATAATGAATTTGAAACGGTTTTAAATGATTATCGAGCGTTGGCATTAGAAGCTTTACGTTTAAAAGAAAAAATTCCGGCAGAATATCAGGATGCTTATTTTCAGCTGGTTTTATATCCGATTGACGCTTGCAGCAATCTGTATGAAATGTACTACGCGGTGGCAAAAAACAAAGAATTGGCAGCTAAAAAAGATGTTGAAGCTAATGTCTATGCCGATAAAATCAAAGAATGTTTTGACAGAAATGCTTATCTCGACAATCAGTACAACAACGTTATTGCCGGCGGAAAATGGCAGCATATGATGGACCAGATGAGAATAGGATACAAAGCCTGGTTTGACGGAAAAGAAAATATAATGCCCGAAGTTACTCGTGTTTCTGAGTCTGAAGTTCCGAAAGAAAAAGTGTTTCAGGAGAAAAACGGTTATGTTTCCATAGAAGCTGAAAATTTTGCAAGAAATAATAATTCAAACCGAATCCATTGGGAAGTGATTCCTGATTTCGGGAAAACTAAATCCGCTGTGACGACTTTTCCGCAAAATGCTTATCCGAAAGCTGATGAAAATCTTTATCTGGAGTACGACGTAAATTTTGAATCAAAAGGCGAATTTGATGTCCAGTTGTTATTAGCTCCGACTTTGAATTTCAATCATAATAAAGGATTGCGTTATGAGATTTCCTTTGATGGCGGAACTCCGCAGGTTGTCAATTTCAATGGTCACTACAAAGGTGAATTGGGAAGATGGCAATCCGAGCATATCATCAGGTCTTCAACGAAACATCAGATTTCCCAACCCGGAAAACATACGTTGCGATTCCGTGTTCTGGAGCCAGGAATCGTGTTGGAAAAAATATTGATCAATACAGGAGGTTTACAGCCTTCTTATCTGGGGGCACCCGAAAGTGAGATTTCAGCAGGAAAATAATTATTCTTCATTTTTAAAATTTAAAATCAAAAAAACACTCAACGAATTGTCTTTGAGTGGTTTTTCGATTTTATATTCGTTATGATTTTAATTTTTGAAGACTATTTCGGGGAATTTGAAATTGATTTTCGGATTAAATTTAGATTTAAATCAATTAAAAATGATATGATTTGTATACTTTAATAATAAATATTGTTTCTTTTTTAATGTATTTATATAAATGCTTATCATAATGTGAGATTACATGGTGATTATGCTTTAAAATTTTCATTTTTAGAATATGCTTTTAAATCTATATTTCAACGTTACATAATCATTAACATAATGATAACATAATCATAATTAATTCAAATTTAAATTATTCTGTTAGATAATAATTTCTAAAAATATTGTGAATTATAGAAGCTCTAGTATTGTTTTATTGTGTTATTTATTATATTAGTGTTGAAATAACACTTAATTATTTTAATTAATATATGGAAGCAAAAAATTTACTTTTCCGATAATCCGAGATAGGATTAAACAAAACTAAAAATCAGTTCGAAATTTCTTTTTAACTGTTTTACGAAAATTTTTCATTCTATACAAAGATGCTATCCAAAACGGCATCCGGTCATTCTTATGCCTTATCTGAAAAAATAAAAATTTAAAAACTATTGTAAAAATCTTTAAGCTATGAAAAAAACTATTTTAAAATCACTTGGCCAACTTGCCTTTATCGCGATGGTATTCCTAAGTTTTCTGGCAAATGCTCAAACACCGAAAGTCCGAATAGACAATACGCCACGGCAAAAAATTACTGGTTATGGTGGTTTCGTATGCAGTCCGCAGTTTGCCTATGATCATATGACGCCTGCAGAAATCGAAAAAATGTGGGGAACAAATAGTGAAGCCGGATACAATATTATGCGACTTTATATTCCCACAACCAGAGAGAATTGGAACTTGGCTCTCGCCACTGCACAAAAAGCAAAATCTCTAGGTCTGATTATTTTTGCAAGTCCGTGGTCGCCACCTGCAGAATGGAAAACCAACGGAAATGATGCTGGAACATACAATGGTGTAGAAGGTTTTCTCAAACCTGAGCATTACGGAGATTTTGCAAATTACCTGAATGACTTTGTTATTTATCTAAGAAATAATGGTGTTGAGCTGGAAGGTATCTCTCTGCAAAATGAGCCAGATTATATAGTAGAATATACAGGATGCACTTGGACAACTACTCAAATGACCAATTTTCTGAAGAATTATTCAGATATTATTAGTTGTAAGATTATTGCGCCGGAAACTGTGGGATTGTCAAACAACTTTGCTAATGCACTTCTTGCCACAGATGTATTGCCGAAGTTTGAAATCTACGCTGGACATCAATATGGAGGAATAGGTTCTGCATATAAAGGTTTCCTTAATACAAATAAAGAAATCTGGATGACAGAGTTTCTGATCAATTGGAATTCCAATGGCGGCACAAGGAATTTTTCTTGGAACACAGATGCATTTGACTTTGCAAAAAGCATCAATGATGTTATTGTAGGCGGTGGAAATGCCTGGATCCATTATGCTACAAAAAGATATTACGGAATGATGGGAGATGGGCTCTACGGAACGGTAGCTGGCGAAATCACCAAGCGAGGTCATATTCTCTCTCATTATGCAAAATATACAACGGGTTACAAAAGATTGGATGCTATCTGGAGCGACCAAGGCGCAATGCAGGGTTCTGCTTTCATCAATGATTCTGGAGATAAAGTGACATTGATGATTTTAAACTCATCGGCTAATGCCTATACACTGAAGGTGGATTTGCCTTTCTACACGACTTCAGCACAAAAAATTATGACCAATGAAACTTCTAATATGGTTTCCTCTAATCAGACTTTTACAGAAACCTTCCGTCCTACTATTCAGGTCAATCCTTCAAGTGTTATCACTTTTGTTTTTGATAAAAGTAATATCAGAGAAGTTTCCAATATGACGGGTCAGGATGTTAATTACTCTAAAATTGAAAGTCAATCTGTTACCAATCCTGCGTTCGGAACAACGTATCAACTAAGTGGTAAAACGGCAACTTTGTATAATTCTACACCGCTTATCAGCTCCAATATGACAGATGCTAATGGATATATAGCTTTAGATGACCGCTACAATAAATTGGTTTTTCACGTCAATAGTTATACAACGAGCAATCTTGCAACTTCATCTAATACAACTTTATATTATGTTGACAATGCAGGCGTTGTGAAATCTTATAATTATGGAACAGTTAACTTGCCATCGTCTGGCTCGTCCAATTTCGATTTGACGTTTGATATCTCCAGGGCAGTTCTTACAACCGGCTGCAAAGGAATTATTGGACTTAGAAATGGTAATTTCAGTTCTGTATTGACATTCAATTTTGGCGATGTCTATTTTGCAATTTCAAATGAAAAAGCAATGAAGTTTGCCGGCGTTTATTCAGATGGAGATAGCAATCTGATGGATGTTTATGAAAATACATATTACACGTCATTGGATTTTACCAGTGTAACAGGGATCAATACTTCAGCTAACTGGAAAAGTAAAATGGCTAATGCCAATAGTATATTTTATGTTAGTAGTGGAGCTGGATTCCGCAAAGATTCTAAAGCAAACAATGCAAATGTAGTTTCAGGAACTGTTGCTGCATCATTGGAATTATCCGATCAGGGCGGTGACTTTAATGCACCTTTCGCTTTCACTGCGACAGCCGCATCGTATACAAAAACATTGAATGGATATGCCGTGATTGTATTACCATTTGAAGCTAATGTTCCGGTTGGTGTACAGGCTTACAATATGCTGCCTTTGTCATCAAAAGTTTTATGCACCAGTGTTCCGAATGGAAAAATTCCTGCTAATACACCAGTGTTGATTAATGGAAACGGAACGTTTACTTTCACAGGATCAGGATCTGTTTCTACACCAAAAGCGATTGTTTCTAATCAGTTCAATGCAGACTATAGCACGGTAAAAGCTTACACAGGAGGATATGTTCTCAAAACAGTTGGGGGAGTTACAGGATTCTATAAAATAAGCAGTGGAAGCGAGACTGTTCCGGCGTTTAGCGCTTATATTTCGGAAGAAAATGCTTATTCTGCTTCACTTCTGCCATTGGAGTTTGAAACACTTGCGGCTCAGGATATATCTGATTCCAAATTGCAGCTTTATCCAAATCCTGCTAAAAACGAGATTTTTGTTAATTGGAAATCGTCCGATGCAGCTTATTCGATTATTGATGCTAAAGGAAGCCTAATCTCACATCAATCGAAACTTGTCAGTGGTAAAAATAGAATTGATATTTCTAAACTTACTTCCGGAGTATATTTTATTGAAATATACGAAGCAGGGAAAAGCATCAGAACGAAATTTATTAAACAATAATTATCATTCAAATCAAATTTTATTAAAAGTCACCCTTTTATTATGGTGACTTTTTTAATTAATATAAGCTAAAAACCTATTTTTTCGAATAAAAATATAGGTCAGTAGCCAAGCTGTAATTATTATTATCTTAAATTAAGTGTTGTTTATACATTTATTAAAAATAGAATCTTATATTTGTTAATAATCAAATATCGAATGTCAGTCTTTGAAATCGATCTGATATTTTAAATCAATTATAATGAAAAGAATCCTGTTTTCCTTATCCATTTTCATTTGCGCAATCTCATCCGCACAGAATTTCAAATATCCGTTCCAGAACCCCAAACTTCCAGTCGAGCAGAGAATTGAAAATCTTCTCGGATTATTAACAGTTGATGAAAAAATCGGAATGATGATGGATAATTCGAAAGCCGTTCCGAGATTGGATATTCCCGGTTACGGCTGGTGGAACGAGGCGCTTCACGGCGTTGCAAGAGCAGGAACAGCCACGGTTTTTCCTCAAGCCATCGGAATGGCAGCAACCTGGGACGTTCCGGAACATCTCAAAACTTTTGAAATGATTTCCGATGAAGCCAGAGCAAAATACAATAGATCTTTTGATGAATCTCAAAAAACCGGACGTTACGAAGGACTTACATTCTGGACGCCGAACATCAATATTTTCCGTGATCCTAGATGGGGAAGAGGTCAGGAAACCTATGGTGAGGATCCTTATTTGACTTCTGTTTTAGGTGTTGCAGCCGTAAAAGGTTTGCAGGGAAATGACCCGAAATATTTTAAAACGCACGCCTGCGCCAAACATTTCGCCGTTCACAGCGGTCCGGAATGGAATCGTCATTCCTACAACGCTGAAGTTTCCAAAAGAGATTTGTATGAAACCTACCTTCCGGCTTTTAAAGCATTGGTTTTGGAAGGAAATGTAAGGGAAGTGATGTGTGCTTACAATGCTTTTGACGGTCAACCGTGTTGCGCCAACAATACTTTATTGACAGAAATTCTTCGCGGAAAATGGAACTACGACGGAATGGTCGTTTCCGATTGCTGGGCTTTGGCAGATTTCTATCAGAAACAGTACCACGGAACACATCCTGACGAAAAAACTACTGCCGCAGACGCCCTGAAACATTCTACAGATTTAGAGTGTGGTGACACGTATAATAATTTAAATAAATCTCTCGCAAGCGGATTAATTACCGAAAAAGACCTCGATATTTCGATGCGAAGAATTCTGAAAGGTTGGTTTGAATTGGGAATGCTCGATCCGAAATCTTCCGTTCACTGGAACTCCATTCCATATTCTGTTGTGGATTCTGAAGAGCATAAAAAGCAGGCTTTAAAAATGGCTCAGAAATCTATTGTTCTGATGAAAAACGAGAAGAACGTTTTGCCTTTAAATAAAAACATCAAAAAAATTGCTGTCGTTGGTCCAAATGCGGATGACGGACTGATGCAGCTGGGAAATTATAACGGAACACCTTCTTCCATCGTAACGATTTTGGACGGTATCAAAACCAAATTTCCAAACGCAGAAATCATTTATGAAAAAGGAACTGAAGTCGCCGATCCGTCATCCAGAACTTCGCTTTACCAAAACTTTTTAAGCCAGAAAAATGGTGAAAAAGGAATGAAAGTAGCGTTTTTCAACAATAATGAATTCAAAGGAACTCCCGCTAATGTTTCTGTAAATAAAAGCGGAATCAATTACAACAGTTTTGGCGGAACTCAGCTCGCCCCGAATGTCGGAAGAGAAAATACATCGGCTATTATTTCCGGCGTTTTCAAAAGCCCTTACACGGGCGATGTGATTCTTTCGCCATCAACTTCCGATGTTTACACACTTTTTGTTGACGGTAAAGAAATCGCGACCAGAAAAGGTCCAGACGCAAGACATCCTTCAGAATTTCCTGTGAAAATGGAGAAAGGAAAAGAATATCTGATAGAATTACGTCACACCCAAAAAGGAAAATATGTAAGCATCACATTTGACGTGTACAGAAAAGATCCTGTTAATTTCGCTGCGGTTAGGGAAAAAGTGAAAGATGCGGACGTTATTGTCTTCGCAGGCGGACTTTCTCCAAGTCTGGAAGGCGAAGAAATGATGGTGAATGCAGAAGGTTTCAAAGATGGCGATAAAACGTCTATCGACCTTCCGAAAGTTCAGCGTGAATTGCTGGCTGAACTAAGAAAAACAGGAAAACCTGTCGTTTTTGTCCTTTGTACGGGAAGTTCATTGGGTTTAGCGCAAGATGAAAAAAATTATGATGCGTTGATTAGCGCTTGGTACGGTGGACAATCCGGCGGAACTGCCGTTGCAGACGTTTTGGCGGGAGATTACAATCCATCAGGAAGATTACCGATTACATTCTATAAAAATCTGGAACAGCTGGACAATAATTTATCTAAAACCAGCAAACACCAGGGTTTTGAAAACTACGATATGGTCGGAAGAACCTACCGTTATATGACGGAAAAGCCATTATACGCTTTCGGTCACGGGTTGAGTTATTCAAAATTTGTTTACGGAAATGCTAAGCTGGCCAAAAGCACCATTAATTCTAATGAAAACTTGACGATTACAGTTCCTGTTACCAATAATTCGGAAAGAGACGGTGAAGAAGTGATTGAAGTTTATGTGAAAAGAAATAATGATCCTGCGGCACCAGTAAAGACTTTGAGAGCTTTTGAAAGGGTTTTAATTAAATCTAAGGAAACAAAAAATATTCAATTAACGATTTCTAAAGATTCATTTACATTTTATGATGAAAAAGTAGATGATTTGGCTCCGAAAGCAGGAGATTACACGATTTTCTACGGCGGAACTTCCGATGAATCAGGTTTGAAAAGTCTTCAATTACAGGTTAAATAATTTCTGAAACTTAATTTAATCAAAACCTTTTAAGCTTAGAATAAATCTGCAAAATCAAGATAATCTGCGAGAGTCTAAATGTATTCGTCTACAAAATACCAATCAATGAAAACAAAAACCAAAATATTCACAGCCGCTATTTCGCTAAGTGTTGCATTTTTTTCAGCCCAAAATAAAACTATCCAAACCCATTTCCTCGATTTGGACGGAACTTCTACCAACATCAAAATCCAGCCCACGATGTACGGGATTTTCTTCGAGGACATCAATTTTGCGGCAGACGGCGGATTATATGCTGAACTGATTAAAAACCGCAGCTTCGAGTTCGACGAACCTTTGACAGGCTGGAAACAACCCAATACAAAAACGCTTTCTCCAAACTTGGATTCCGGTTTTTTGACAATTATAACCGACAAATCCAAATCCAATAAAAACTACGCAAGAATCACGGTTTGGAATGATAAAAATTATATTCTTGAGAACGAAGGTTTCAGAGGAATTGGTTTGCATCAAGGTGAGAAATATGACTTAAGTTTCAATCTGGAAAATGTGTCAGGAAATATTTCTGCCATCAATACAAGTCTGATTGATGAAAACGGAACAGTGATTTCCTCAGTATCTACCATCATCAAAGGTGGAGGCTGGCAAAAATACAATGCTGTTTTTGTACCTTCCAGAACCGTTGAAAAAGCAAAGCTTCAAATCACTTTTACCGGAAAAGGTGTTGTGAATATGGATATGATTTCACTGTTTCCTCAAGACACCTGGAAAGGCAGAAAAGGCGGTTTAAGAAAGGATTTGGTTCAAAAGTTATATGATTTACAGCCTGGATTTTTACGTTTTCCGGGTGGCTGCATTGTCGAAGGAAGAACTTTGGCAGAGCGATATCAATGGAAAAAAACAATTGGTAAAGTGGAAGACCGCGAAAATCTTATCAATAAATGGAACAACGGATTTGCCCACCGTCTGACACCAGATTATTGGCAGTCTTTCGGACTTGGCTTTTTTGAATATTTCCAATTGGCGGAGGATTTAGGCGCAGAACCACTTCCGATTCTCAGCTGCGGAATGGCTTGCCAATTTAACACAGCTGAACTTGTAAAAATGGAAGATTTAGACCCTTACATTCAGGATGCTTTGGATTTGATTGAATTTGCAAACGGCGATTCCAATACAAAATGGGGAAAAATCCGTACAGAAATGGGACATCCGAAACCTTTTAATATGAAATTTATAGGTGTTGGAAACGAGCAGTGGGGAGCGGATTATATCGAACGCTACAAAGTTTTTGAAAAAGCAATTCACGCCAAATATCCCGATATCAAAATCATTTCCGGAAGCGGACCGTCTCCCGATGGCGAATTTTTCGATTACGGCTGGAAAGAGCTTAAAAAACTGAATGCTCAGATTGTGGACGAACATTACTACAATTCTCCGGAATGGTTCTTAAAAAATGCAGATCGATACGATAAATACGACCGAAGAGGACCAAAAGTTTTTGCCGGAGAATATGCCGCGCAATCGGTTGGCGTTGTAAAACCTGACAATAAAAACAATTGGCTGACCGCACTTTCAGAGGCCGCTTTTATGACCGGACTAGAACGCAACGCAGATGTCGTGACAATGACTTCCTACGCACCGCTTTTCGCCCACGCAGACGGTTGGCAATGGACGCCGGATTTAATTTGGTTCAATAATTTAAAATCTTATGCCACTCCGAATTATTATGTTCAGAAATTATTCTCCAACAACAAAGGAACAGATTTAATTAAAATCTCAGAAAACGGAAAACCGTTGAAAGGGGAGAATAATCTCTATGCATCGGCAGTTCGTGACCTTAAAAAAGAAGAAATCATCATTAAAATTGTTAATGCTAATCCTCAGGAAACTTCAGTTGAAATTAATCCGAAAAATAGTAAAACGGGCAATCAATTAACCAAAATTGTACTGACTTCTGCAGGACTTTCCGATGAAAATAATTTCCAATCAGAAACCATTACACCAAAAGAGGAAACGCAGGCCATTAAAAAAGGAAAGATTTCTGTTGAAATTCCGGCAAATTCTTTAGTGATTTTGAAAATAAAATAGCTTAAAACTACCATAAATAAAGGAGAATTTAAAATTAAGTGTAAATATTACATTTATTTAAAATAGAATCTTATATTTGTTTTAACTCTGATTAAAGAACTAACTCAATCTTTTATATTAAAAGGCTTCCACAGGTTCAGCCTGACAATGGTAAATATTGCGGTTATTATGAGAGCTGTCATCCCGAGCTTGGCGGAGGATTTATCAAATAATTCATAAAAAATTAATTATCCACGTTAATGAAAAAGTACGTTATCGGCTTAGACTACGGAACAGACTCTGTTCGTGCCGTTTTGATTGATACGGAAAATGGGGCAGAACTGGCAACTTCCGTAAGCTATTACCAAAGATGGAAAGAAGGAAAATTCTGCAAGCCGGAAGAAAATCAATTTCGTCAGCATCCGCTCGACCATATCGAAGGGTTGGAAAAAACCATTTCAACTGTTGTGAAAGAAAGTGGCGTTGCGCCGGAAAATATCTTCAGCATTTGTATTGATACGACAGGTTCGTCACCGCTTCCTGTGAATAAGGATGGAATTGCCTTGTCACTTTTGCCTGAATTTTCAGAAAATCCCAACGCAATGATGGTGTTATGGAAAGACCATACATCCATCAACGAAGCTGAAGAAATCAACCATCTGGTAAGAAACTGGGGCGGCGAAGATTATACAAAATTTGAAGGCGGAATCTATTCTTCCGAATGGTTTTGGGCAAAAATTCTTCACATCAACAGAGAAGATGAAGCCGTAAAAAACGTGGCTTATAGCTGGATGGAACATTGCGATTACCTTACCTTTTTACTTTCCGATAATCAGGATTTAGCAACATTTAAAAGAAGTCGTTGTGCAGCGGGTCACAAAGCAATGTGGCACGAATCGTGGGATGGACTTCCTTCCAAAGAATTTCTCGGTCAGCTGGATTCTTCACTGGCAGAACTTCGTGATAGGCTGTACGATAAAACCTATACTTCCGATGAAGTTGCCGGAAATCTGAATGAAGAATGGGCAACAAAATTAGGCTTGACGGCCAATACGGTAATTGCTGTCGGAACTTTCGATGCTCATTCCGGAGCGGTTGGTGCAAAAGTGGAGGAAAATACGCTGATCAGAATTATGGGAACGTCAACTTGCGATATTATGGTGGCTCCCAACGAAATCATTGGCGACAAAACAGTTAAAGGAATCTGCGGACAGGTCGATGGTTCCGTGATTCCGGGATTGATGGGATTAGAAGCGGGGCAATCTGCATTTGGTGATGTTTTGGCGTGGTACAAAGATATTCTGACTTGGCCGACACACCATATTGTGATGAATTCCAATGTCATTGACGAAAATCAAAAACAGTTGCTGAAAGAAGAAATAGAAAACAATCTTATTCGCAATCTCACTTTGGAAGCGGAAAAAATTCCACTTTCGGAGGTGGTTCCGGTTGCCTTGGATTGGATTAACGGACGAAGAACACCAGATGCCAATCAGGAACTGAAAATGGCGATCAGCAACCTTTCCTTGGGGACAAAAGCACCGCATATTTTCAAAGCTTTGGTAAATGCGATTTGCTTTGGAGCCAAAAAAATCGTCGACCGTTTCGAAGAAGAAGGCGTAAAAATCGAAAAAGTAATCGGAATTGGTGGCGTTGCCAGAAAATCACCGTTCATAATGCAGACTTTGGCCAATGTTCTTAATATGCCGATTGTAGTGGCAGCTTCAGACCAGGCTCCGGCTTTGGGCGCAGCTATTTATGCGGCTGTTGCAGCGGGAATTTACCCGACTGTTCAGGAAGCGAGCCAGAAAATGGGTTCCGATTTCGAAGCAGAATATTTCCCACAAGCAGAAAAGGTAGAAAAATATGCAGAATTTATGAAACAATATCAGATTCTCGCAGATTTCACAGAAAATAATATCAAATCAAAGAAAAAGTTGATAGCTGAAAGTTTATAGTTGATAGAAGTTAAAGCAGAAAAGCTCCGTAGGAGTGCCCTGTTAATAGCAAATATGTAAATATTATCATCACAAAAAGAGCCTCGTACAAGCGACCTGTAAATATTTACATTAGTGAAAAACCAACAACCATCAACAAAAAACCATCAACTAAAATTATTATGGCAGCTTAATCCGTCTTCCGCTCCCAATCTTTTTTTGCCAGAGCTTTTTCAACGCAAAAAAAGGATTTCCGCTCAAGCCGGGCTGCGTGCAATTCGACGTTCAAAACTTGAATAAGATTATTCAATAGAGGCGGGCTTTAGCCCGTCTACAAAAGAACGAAAACAAATTCGGCTTTAGCCGAAACGTAAATTTTGGCTAAAGCCAAATGAAAATCAAAAATAAGACATCGGGCTAAAGCCCGACGCAATTGAAAAATAAATATTTGATTCTTAAATCAATTAATATTTCAATCATTAATAAAATAAAAATGAGCATCTATAAAGAATTAAAACGAGAATGTTACGAAGCCAATATGCAACTCGATGCATTAAAGCTGGTCGTTTACACATTCGGAAACGTAAGCGCTGTCGACCGTGACAAAGGAATCTTTGCCATCAAGCCGAGCGGTGTTCCTTACGAATTATTGAAACCGGAAGACATCGTAATTTTAGATTACGATGCCAATGTGGTGGAAGGAAATTTAAGACCATCTTCCGACACCAAAACCCACGCTTATCTTTATAAAAACTGGGAAAACATCGGTGGGATTTCACACACGCACGCTATCTATTCCGTAGCTTGGGCACAGTCGCAACTGGACATCCCGATTTTCGGAACGACCCACGCAGACCATCTGACAACAGATATTCCTTGTGCACCGCCGATGCACGATGATTTAATCGAGGGCAATTACGAATACAACACCGGAATCCAGATTCTGGATTGCTTTAAAGAAAAGAACTTGTCTTACGAAGAAGTAGAAATGGTGCTCATCGGAAATCACGGACCGTTCACTTGGGGAAAAAATGCAGACAAAGCGGTTTACAACAGCAAAGTCCTCGAAACCATCGCCGAGATGGCTTATCTCACAAGACAAATCAATCCTAATGTTCCCCGTTTGAAAGATTCATTAATCAAAAAACATTACGAAAGAAAACACGGCAAAAATGCCTATTACGGACAATAATACAATTAAATAAAGGCTGTCATTCTGAACGAAACGTAGTGTAGTGAAGAATCTCAATTATCAACAGAGATTCCTCGTTCCTCGGAATGACAAAACAAAATAATAAACACTATCAACAATCAACCAACAACAATCAACCAACAACAATCAACTAAAAATATGTTAACACCTCTCAATACGAAAGAAATCTGGTTCATCACCGGAAGCCAGCATTTATACGGTCCTGAAACATTAGCGCAGGTTGCGGAACATTCAGCGAAAATCGTAGAAGCGTTCAATGCTTCGTCTCAAATTCCTGTTAAAGTGGTTTTGAAGCCAACCGTAAAAACAACAGAAGAAATTTTTGAAACACTTACCGCTGCCAACTTTGCAAAAGACTGCATCGGAATCGTAACCTGGATGCACACGTTTTCACCCGCAAAAATGTGGATTCGTGGACTGACCGCTTTACAAAAGCCAATGTTGCATCTTCACACGCAGTTCAACCAGGATATTCCTTGGTCTACAATGGATATGGACTTTATGAACCTGAATCAGGCTGCGCACGGCGACCGTGAATTCGGATTTATGGTAAGCCGTCTTCGCAAAAACAGAAAAGTAGTTGTAGGACATTGGGCTGAAGAAAGAGTTCAGAAACAGATTGGAGAATGGAGTAGAGTTGCCGCAGGTTGGGATGATTGGCAAGGTGCGAAGTTCGCCCGTTTTGGTGATAATATGAGATTTGTAGCGGTTACGGATGGTGATAAAGTGGAAGCGGAAACCAAATTTGGATTTTCAGTAAACACTTGGGGAATCGGAGATTTGGTGAGCGTTGTCAATTCAATTGGTGATGGTGAAATCAAAACCTTAATTGAAGAATATGAAGCTTCATACAAAATGGCAGAATCTCTTCTTTCCGGAGGTTCAAACAGAAAATCTCTGGAAGTTGCCGCAAGAATCGAATTAGGTTTGGAAAAATTCCTGAAAGATGGAAATTTCAAAGGTTTTTCCGATACTTTCGAAGACCTTCACGGCTTGGAACAATTACCTGGAATTGCCGTTCAGAGATTGATGGAAAAAGGTTATGGATTTGCCGGAGAAGGCGACTGGAAAACTGCCGCTTTGGTTCGTGCGATGAAAACAATGGGACAAGGTCTTGAAGGTGGAAATGCCTTTATGGAAGATTATACTTATCATTTAAATCCTTCAAATCCTTCAATTCTAGGTTCACATATGTTGGAAGTTGACCCTGTTTTGGCGATTGACAAACCTTCTTGTGAAATTCATCCATTGGGAATTGGCGGAAAAGCTGACCCGGTTCGTCTGGTTTTCAATTCGAGAGGAAATATCGATTCTTTAAATGCCGCTTTGATGGATTTCGGAAATCATTTCAGACTGTTAATCAACAAAACAAAAGCGTTGGAAATTACCGAAGAATTGCCAAAACTTCCGGTTGCGAGAGTCCTTTGGAAGCCGCTTCCTGACCTGTACACGGCAGCTGAAGCGTGGATTTTGGCAGGTGGAGCGCATCACACGTGTTACAGTGAGAACATCAGCGTAGAACAATTGGAAGATTTTGCAGAGATTGCAGGTATCGAATCGCTTGTTATTGATGAAGATACGAAAATCCGTGATTTTAAGAACACACTTCGCTGGAATGAAATATATTATCGTTAAACTTGCAAAACTTCTAAAAAATGAGAAAAACAAGTATCAACCTGATAATTCTTTTTGCCGTTTTATGTATTTTCGGGTGCAATAAAAAAGAAAATCAATCAAAAACTCAACCGGAAACAATGGAAAACATACAGGTTTCAGATTACGGAGTCACGTCAAAAGGCGATTCCATCAAAAAATATACTTTAACCAACAAAAACGGGATGAAGCTGGAAGTCATTAACTTCGGCGGAATTATCACTTCACTTACCGCTCCCGACAAGAACGGAAAATACGAAGATGTCGTTTTAGGATTTACCAAGCCTGAAGATTATTTCAACGGAAATCCATATTATTTCGGGGCATTGATTGGCCGTTACGGAAACAGAATTGCCAATGCCAAATTTACTTTGGAAGGCAAATCATATGACATCGACAAAAACGACGGGCCAAACAGTCTTCACGGCGGAAAAGAAGGATTCCACACCAAATTCTGGAATATTGAACCAGTGAAAGATGCAAAATTCCCGACTTTGAAACTGACTTACACCAGCGCTGACGGTGAAGAAGGTTATCCGGGAAAATTAACGACAACCGTTCTGTATACTTTGACAGATGATAATGCTTTGGAAATTTCTTACGAAGCGGAAACCGATAAACCGACTGTGGTGAATTTGACTCAGCATTCGTATTTCAATCTTTCAGGGAATTTCTCAAAAACCATTCTTGACCACGAATTGCAGATTAATGCGGATAAATTTACACCAGTTAATGAAACTCTAATTCCTACAGGTGAGCAAAAAGCGGTGAAGGGAAGTGTATTCGATTTCACAGCTTCAAAAGCAATTGGAAAAGATATCAATGCAGATGACGACCAACTGAAAAAAGGAAAAGGCTACGACCACAACTGGATTCTGAACGGAAGCGGATTGAGAAGCATTGCCAAAGTTTATCATCCTGAATCAGGAAGAGTAATGGAAGTTTTGACCGATGAACCGGGCGTTCAGTTCTATTCCGGAAACTTTTTGGATGGAAAATTTGATACAAAGACTGGCGGAAAAAATGAATTCAGAACAGGCTTTTGTTTAGAAACACAACATTTTCCGGATTCTCCAAACCAGGCTTCTTTCCCTTCTACAGAACTGAAGCCGGGACAAAAATACCAGTCGAAAACAATTTACAAATTCTCAGTTAAAAAATAAAGTATGGGAAATTTAGCAACTATTGATATCATCATATTTCTGATTTATTTTGTGGTGGTAGCCGGTTACGGAATCTGGATTTATAACAAAAAAAAATCTGCAGCAACAGGCAGTAAAGATTATTTCCTTGCGGAAGGTTCACTCACTTGGTGGGCGATTGGAGCGAGTTTAATTGCTTCCAATATTTCAGCGGAACAGTTCATCGGGATGTCCGGCGAAGGATTTTTCGTGGGTGTAGCGGTGGCAGCTTATGAATGGATTGCTGCATTGGCGCTCATCATTATTGCCATTTGGTTCATTCCGATTTATCTTAAAAACAAAATCTACACGATGCCGCAATTCCTGGAAACCCGTTACAACAAATCGGTTTCCCTGATTATGGCGGTATTCTGGCTGTTTTTATATGTGATTGTCAACCTGACTTCCATTCTTTATTTGGGAGCTTTGGCGATTGATACATTACTTGGAGGCGACAACCTTCATATCATTATGATTGGACTGCTTCTAATGGCTTTGCTAATCGGTCTTGGCGGAATGAAAGTAATCGGCTACACCGACGTAATTCAGGTGGCGGTTTTGATTATCGGAGGTTTTGCTACCGTTTATATGGCGTTGCAAATTGTTGACCAGAGAATCAACGGAGCGGCTGTAGGAAATGCTTTGACAGGATTTCAGACATTGATGAATGAAGCGCCGCAACATTTCAAATTAATGCTGGAAAAACCGGTTAAAACAACAACGACTTTAGCAATGCCTGAAAATCTGGATGTTCAGAAATATGTTGTTCTTCCGGGCTTGGCGATGTATTTTGCAGGACAGTGGATTGTTAATTTAAATTATTGGGGTTGTAACCAGTACATCACGCAAAGAGCTCTGGGAGCTGATTTGAAAACAGCGAGAACGGGGATTTTATTCGCAGGGTTCCTTAAATTATTTATGCCGATTATTGTAATGCTTCCTGGAATTGCTGCCTATGTACTTTATCAAAAAGGACATTTGCCAGGATTTAATGGTGTGAAAGACGGCGCCTATTCTGCAATATTAGGATTTTTGCCGGTTGGTCTGAAGGGTCTTGCAGTAGCGGCTTTGACGGCAGCAATCGTAGCTTCACTGGCAGGGAAAGTAAACAGTATCTCAACGATTTTCACATTAGACATTTATAAAAAATATTTAAAGTCTGATGCAACGGAAATCCAGATGGTGAGAACCGGAAGATGGGCGATTATTATTGCGATGTTTGTTGCTTTGGCGTTTACTTGGACGGATGTTTTGGGAATCGGTGGTGAAGGTGGTTTTACTTTCATTCAGAAATATACAGGATTTATCAGTCCGGGCGTTTTTGCGATGTTCCTTTTAGGAATGTTCTGGAAAAGAACAACCGGAACTGCAGCTTTGGTAGGCGTAATTTTAGGATTCGTTCTGGCAATTTTCTTCAACAGTTTTGCTGTGGATATTTTCGGGAAAGAAACCTGGTTGTATACGGCTTTCACTTATGAAAAACTGGAAAATGGCGTAGTTCACACGATTACCGAAATTCCATTTTTGATTAATATGGGCTGGTCATTCTTCTTCACGGTTCTGACGATGGTTGGGATAAGTCTTGCAGGACCGAAAGTGAACCCGAAAGCATTTGCAATCGATGCATCAATGTTCAAAGTGGACAACAGAACATTGGTTTTAATTGTTGTAACGTTACTTTTACTGACTGCGCTTTATGTGAGATTCTGGTAAATTTTAAAATATTATAGAAAGGATGTCCCTTGAGGCATCCTTTTTATTTTTTATAATTTTGATTGTATTTTGAAAACCTATTTTCTTTTCATCGATACCGAAACTACAGGAATCCCGAAACGATGGAGTCTGCCTTATTCTGAGAAAGATAATTGGCCTTCCGCAGTTCAGGTGGCCTGGGTTATTTATGACGAAAATGCCCAGGAAATTAAACGTGAAAATTTTTATATTTTTAATGAGGATTTGAAAATCAGCTTGAAGTCATTGAAAATCCACGGTATTACCAAAGAATTCTTAAGTAAAAACGGACAGGAAAGAACATTGGTTTTAGAAAAGCTTTCAACGGATATAAAAGAATTTCAACCATTGATTACGGGACATTTTACAGAGTTTGATATTCACACACTGAGCGCCGATTTTTACAGGGCAAACCTGGAAAATCCTTTTCTGCAGAGTCATTTCTACTGCACAATGCTTAAAAGTAAAGAGTATGTTGTTAATCCGGAAGCTGACTATTTTAAACTGCCTCAGCTTTACGAGTTTCTTTTTAATGAAAAAATGGAACATCTCCACAATGCGATGATCGATGCAGAAATGACTGCAAAATGTTTTTTTGAAATCCGGAAACGCGGAGAGGTTTCAGAAACCGACTTTCAGAATATTCATCAGAAAATCGAATCCGGTTTAAAGTTTTTAACCCATAAAATGAAATAACTATGATGCAGGAAAAAATTATTTCACTTTTAAAAATAACAGAACCTTTTCATCTTTTACCCGAAACTGTTCTTGCAGAAATCTCAGAAACGTTCACAAGAACCGAGTTTTCCAAAGATACATTGGTCTATCGCCAGGAAGTGACGGAAATGAGAGGAGTAGACATTATTGAATCCGGAGAATACGAAACATTTTTTTTCGATGCAGCGGAAAATAAAAGATGTATTTCGATACACCATTCGCCTTATTGTTTTGGGGGAATATCTGTGGTTCTGAACAGAGTACGTGCATTGAAATCGGCGATTGCCAAAAAGGGGACAGTTGTTTATACATTACCGAAAAAGGAATTCTACGAGCTGTGTAACGCGTACGAAGACTTTTTCCATTATTTTACATCAGATTTTGGCAAAAAAATGCTGGATGAGGAATTTTCTCATTTCGTGAAAACGCCTGCAACGTTTGAAGAAAGTTATTTTGCCGCCGACCAGCTTTATTCCAGAAAAATAAAAGGAATTACCTACAAAAGTATTGTTTCCTGTGAAGAAAATACTCCTGTTTTTGAGGTGGCTCAAATGATGGCTACTCATAAAGTAAGCTGCATCTTTGTGAAAAAATCAGCAAGTGAGGAAATTATCGGCTATGCGACAGATATTACCTTGCGAGATAATGTTATCGCCCGCTGCCTGGATTCCAGAATTGCAATTTCTGAGGTGATGGATAATCCTATCGTAAGTATTTCCAGCGATGCCTATCTTTATGAAGCGGTTCTGATGATGTTTAAAACCAAATCAAGATATCTTCTCGTAAAAGATAATGGCGAATATGTAGGTTTTCTGAGCAGAAACCGTCTGTTGAGCGAGCAAGGGCAGAGTCCGCTTGTTTTTATACAATCGGTAAAACAGGCTGAAAGTGTAGAAGAACTTAAGAAAAAATGGAAGCAGGTTCCGGATATTATTACTCAATTGTTGGGAAGGGGAGTGCACGGTGAAATTGCCAGTCAGGTCATTACAACAATTGCTGATACAATAACAGGAAAAGTAATAGAAAAAGTTATCAGGCAGATAGGAAAACCACCTGCAAAATTTGCCTTCATCGTCACAGGAAGCGAGGGGAGAAAAGAACAAACGCTGAGTACTGACCAGGACAACGGCATTATCTATGAAGATAAAGCCAATGAACACCGTGAAATGGTAAGAGAATATTTTCTGGATTTTGCCAAAAAAGTTTCGGATGATCTCAATACCATTGGGTTTGAATACTGCAAAGGAAATTTTATGGCAAGCAATCCCAAATGGACCCATTCTCTTTCTCACTGGAAAAGAAATTACAACCAATGGATCGAAGAATCGGTGCCGGAAACCGCAATGAAGCTTTCCACTTTTTTCGATTTCCGTTTTATTTATGGTGAAGAAAGTATTGTGAAAGATTTGAAGAACTATATTAAGGAAAAATTAGCTTCGCCCAATCAGCTGTTTTTTGCTCATATTGCCAAAAATGCTCTACAGTACGAACCGCCTTTGACTTTTCTGAAAAGAATTAAAACCCAGACCATAGGGAAATCAGAGGTTTTCGATATCAAAACTGCGATGTCGCCAATTGTAGATTTGCTTCGGGTGTATGCGTTGAAAAACCAGTTGGAAATAGAGAATACCGGCGAACGAATGAAAAAGCTGACGGAAATAGGAGTTTTCACGCAACAGCAATACAATGAAATGCATCAGTCTTACTATTATCTGATGGCACTTCGGCTAAAAAATCAGGCGGACCAGATTAATATTGATAAAAAGCATCCTGATAATTATATCGAAATCAGTAAACTTACCAAAATAGAGCGTGTCACTTTAATCGAAATCTTTAAAACCATTGCCAATTTCCAGTTGGGAATCAAAGTGAAATTTACAGGAAGTTTTTAAGTTTAAATCTTAAACATAAACCCTTCCGCAATTTTCTTATTGTATTTTTCTTCATCGAAAGTGTAAAGAAAAGACCCTTTTTTAGACGAGCTCATATCTTTTCCTTCCGTTTTCACAAGAATATCCAGCGCATTGATTTTGCTGATGAAATTCCGCTTGTCATACTGTTCGTTGAAGATGGCTTCGTATAAAGTCTGCAGATCTTTCATCGTGAATTTTTCCGGCAGAAGCTCAAAACCGATAGGTCGTGTGGAAGCTCTTCTTCTCAGCCTCAGAACGGCATCTTTCACCATTTCATTATGGTCGAAAATTAAGGTCGGAAAATCCTGTAGGTCAAACCATTTTGCGCTATATTTTTCATTGATCTGAATATTTTTTTCAATATTAATCAGTGCATAATACGAAATCGACATAATTCTCGCCGTCGGTTCGCGGTCGATTTGAGTATAGGAATTGAGCTGTTCAAGATAAATATTTTCCAGTCCGGTAAGTGTGTTCAGGACACGCTGTGCCGCTTCATCAGAGGTTTCCTCGTCCCCGATAAAACCACCCATTAATGACCATTCTCCCATTTTCGGTTCAAAATTCCTTTGTACCAGAAGGATCTTGAGATTTTCACCATCGAACCCGAAAATAATGCAGTCAACAGCTACCAGATGTCGTGGAAAATGAGAATAGTCTTGTGTCATCGATTATAATTTTTATGCAAAGTTAATGCTTTTAGGCTTTGATTTTACAGTTGAAACCATATAAATGTATTTTATACACTTTATTTTGCTTTTTATTTTTAAAAAATCCAAATTTCATCATTTACCTTAATATTTTGGGAGCAATTAATAGCTCTGAAGCTTACATTTTATTCATCAAAAACATTAAAAACAGATGAACTCAATGTTAAAAATATGTTAAAATTAAGTTTCCTTTCATTTTAAATTTACTTGAAAACAAATGCCAAGGCTTAGTCTTAAAAATACGATAAGTTATTTATATAAATTACCAACATCTATATTGGATATTCCGTATTCATTTTTTATACAAGCAATTTCTTTGTATGGTTCTGATTATCGTGATTTTTCATAATCTTAATTTTTATGATAAGTCCTTGCTGTTTTCAGCTTTTTTCCAAGACTTTAAAATAGACTTTTTTTTGATTCCATCGGCTTATTCTGCAAAATTCTTTGTCATATTGATTCTTTCTTTTATTTTTAGAAATGTTGAATAGACATTTATTAATGAATAAAAAATCGCTGATAGTATTTTTAGGTTTAGGCACGCTTGCTTTTGGGCAGCTGAGCAAAACGGTCAGTTATTTTCCGCTGAATAAGGTTGCTTTGTCTGAAAGTGTTTTCAGCAGGGCGATGCAGACGGATAAGAACTACATTATGTCGATGGATGCCGACCGTTTACTGGCGCCCTATCTGAAAGAAGCAGGACTTAATCCTAAAAAAACAAATTATCCCAACTGGGAAAACACAGGATTGGATGGTCACATCGGCGGCCATTATATTTCAGCTTTGGCGTTGATGTACGCTTCTACAGGCGATGCCAAAGTAAAACAGCGCCTCGATTATATGATCGATGAGCTGGAGCGTTGCCAGAATCTTTCAGGAAACGGCTATATTTCCGGCATTCCGAATGGCAAAAAAATCTGGAAAGAAATCTCTGATGGCAATATCCGCGCATCGGCTTTCGGATTGAATGACCGTTGGGTTCCTTTATATAATATTCACAAAATATATTCAGGTTTACGAGATGCCTATTGGTATGCAGACAGCGAAAAGGCAAAGAAAATGCTCATCAAGCTTACCGATTGGATGGCTGATGAAGTTTCCGGACTTTCCGATGAGCAGATTCAGGAGATGCTGAGAAGCGAACACGGAGGACTGAACGAGGTTTTTGCCGATGTTTACGACATTACCAAAAATAAAAAGTATCTCAAGTTGGCGCATCGTTTTTCGCATCTGGCCATTTTAAATCCATTACTGATTCACGAAGATAAGCTGACAGGAATTCACGCCAATACCCAGATCCCGAAAGTAATTGGTTTCAAAAGAATTGCCGATTTGGAACATAATAAGGAGTGGAACAGTGCGGCAGATTTTTTCTGGGCTAATGTTACTCAAAAGCGTTCAGCAATTATCGGTGGAAACAGCGTCAGCGAACATTTCAATCCAACTACTGATTTCAGCGGAATGATTAAAAGCATTGAAGGTCCCGAAACCTGCAATACTTACAATATGCTGAAGCTGACCAAAGAACTTTTTGCCACAAACCAGAAGTCGTCTTATCTGGATTATTACGAAAGGGCTTTATACAATCATATTCTTTCCACTCAAAATCCTGAAAAAGGTGGTTTTGTGTATTTCACACCGATGCGTCCCGGTCATTACAGGGTGTATTCTCAGCCGGAAACCAGTTTCTGGTGTTGCGTTGGTTCGGGGATGGAAAATCACGCGAAGTATGGCGAAATGATTTATGCGCATTCGGATAATGATTTGTATGTCAATTTGTTTATTCCGTCTGTCTTAAAATGGTCTGAAAAGAAATTGGTGCTGAGACAGGAAAATAATTTTCCTCAGACCCCTTCCACAAAATTAATTTTTGATCTTACCCCAAAGTCCGAAATCAATTTAAAATTAAGAGTTCCGGAATGGACAAATGCTTCACAGATAAGCGTTTCCATCAATTCAAAAAATACCAATATTCCTGTCGATTCCGAAGGTTATATCAATATCAGCAGAAAATGGAAAAAAGGCGATGTCATCGAAATGAAAATGCCGATGCATCTTTCTGCGGAACAGCTTCCTGACAATTCAGATTATTATGCATTCAGATATGGACCCATCGTTTTGGCAGCCAAATATGGCAAAGAAAATCAGCAGGGATTGTTTGCCGATGACAGCCGTGGCGGACATATTGCACACGGACCACAGATTCCTCTGAATGATATTCCGACGATTTTAGGATCTTCGACAACTGTTTTGGATCATTTAAAGCCTGTTAGTGAAAAAGATTTAACATTTAAAATTAGCGGTCTTTATCCTCAGAATAAATTCAGCAACGGGTTGGAACTTGTTCCGTTTTATCAGGTTCAGGAAGAGCGTTACATCATCTATTTTCCTCAGGCAACTCAGGATAAAATCGAAATCATTCAGCAGAAAAAAGCTCAGGAAGAAGAAGCTGTCCGAAAACTAGACAATATCACAACAGACAAAATTCAGTTAGGCGAGCAACAGCCGGAGTCCGACCACTTTTTTGACAGCAAAGATGCTTACGATGGCTATATGGAAGACCGTCATTTCCGCGATGCTAAAGGCTGGTTCAGTTATCAAATGAGAAACAAGGATAAAAATGCAAAATATCTTTACCTTCTGTATTTCGATGCCAATAACAATCGTACATTGAATGCCGAAATCAACGGAATCAAAGTATTTTCAAAAGATTTTGAAGGAAAAATGGGAAGTTCACCACAAATATTGTTAATCCCAGTTCCCGAGTCGGAAAAGAATAAAGAAACGCTCACTGTAAAATTTATTTCAGGCGAAAAATCTCTGACTCCAAAAATTATTGAAGTGAGATTACTGAACGAATTACCAAAATAAAAACTAATATGTCAAATAATATTTTCACTAAAGTTTTAAGCTTATTGCTATGCTTTTTTCTCCTTTTTTCTGAGGCTAAAATCATACTTCCCGCATTGGTTTCAGACGGAATGGTTTTACAGCGCAACCAGAAATTGAACATTTGGGGAAAAGCCGATGCCAATGAAAAAGTAGAAGTGAAATTCCTCAACAAAAGCTACAAAACCACTGCAGACCAAAACGGTAACTGGAAAATCGTGCTTCCGGAGCAAAAAGCAGGCGGTCCATACACAATGACCATCAACGAAATTACTCTTAAAGATATTTTGATTGGCGACGTTTGGCTGGCTTCTGGACAGTCGAATATGGAATTGCCTATGCAAAGACTGACGCCATTGTATGCTAATGAAATTAAAAACGCAAATAATCAGAATATCAGGTTTTTTACGGTTCCTCAGAAATATAATTTCAAATCGGCACAAACTGAATTGGATGGTGGAAAATGGGAAGCGACAAATCCTCAAACCATTCTGAATTTCTCTGGTGTTGCCTATTTTTTTGCTAAAGATATCAGTGAAAAAAATAAAGTTCCGGTAGGAATTATTCATTCCAGTTTGGGAGGTTCTCCGATTCAGGCTTGGATGGATGAAAATTCTTTGAAAAAATATCCTGAATATCTGCAAGAAGCCAAAAAATGGCAGAACGATGATTTGATAAAATCCACAGAATCTTCAGAACAGGCGCTTAGCAAGGCTTGGTATGCGGAATTAGACCAAAGCGATATTGGGCTCAATCAACATTGGGAAAAATTTGATTTAAATGATTCTGATTGGAAAACGATGCAAATTCCTGGTTCTTGGGAAGACAAAGAAGGTTCTTTCGATGGTTCTGTTTGGTTTAGAAAAGAAATTATTTTAACAAAAAATCAGGCAGGAAAAGCAGCATTTTTGAATCTTGGAAGAATCAAAGACGCTGATGTAACCTACATCAACGGGACAAAAGTCGGAAACGTGACTTATGAATATCCTCCACGTTGGTACGACGTTCCAGCAGGAATTTTGAAGGAAGGTAAAAACGTCATTGCTGTGAGAGTTTCCAACGGAAGCGGAAAAGGACAGTTCATTGCCGATAAACCGTATTACCTTGAAATCGACGGACAAAAAATAGATTTAAAATCCGAATGGAAATATAAAATCGGGGCAAAGGTCGACAGAATGGCTCCCGGACAAACCTTTATACGTTGGAAACCGACGGGATTGTACAACGCGATGATTAATCCTTTAATTAATTATAATATAACGGGGGCAATCTGGTATCAAGGCGAAAGCAACACCGGAAAACCTAAAGAATATGGCGATTTATTAACCACGATGATTACAGACTGGAGAAACAAATTCAATAACAAGGAAATGCCATTCGTCACCGTTCAATTGGCTAATTTTATGGAGTCAAAAGCACAGCCGATAGAAAGTAACTGGGCGGAACTCAGAGATCAGCAGCGTAAAGTGTCATTACAAGTTCCGAATGCCGGACTTGCAGTAATCATCGACATCGGCGAGTGGAATGACATTCATCCGCTCGATAAAAAAACGGTGGGAGACAGGCTGGCTTTGCAGGCGATGAAATTGGCTTACGGAAAAAACATCATCGCGGACGGACCGGTTTATCAATCAATGAAAGTTGACGGAAATAAAATCGTT
The DNA here is from genome assembly GCF_023278365.1 of Epilithonimonas zeae. Lineage (NCBI taxonomy): Bacteria > Pseudomonadati > Bacteroidota > Flavobacteriia > Flavobacteriales > Weeksellaceae > Epilithonimonas > Epilithonimonas zeae. The sequence goes on from NZ_CP075338.1 coordinate 98,588, forward strand.
CTTACTTTCAAAAAAGGAACCGATGATTTTGCGCCAGTTTCAGAATTGAAAGGTTTTGCCATCAAAAATGCCGATGGAAACTGGTCTTGGGCAAAAGCAAAAATCGAAGGTAAAACAATTGTGGCTTGGAATGACTCGGTAACAAATCCTGTTGCAGTCCGTTACGACTGGGCAGACAATCCCGATGGAAACCTGAAAACCAAAACGGGACTTCCTGCATCGCCTTTTACAACGGAATAACTCAAGGCTTAAATTCCTTAATTTAAATAAACTTGTTTATTTCTAATTTATTTAAACATTAAGGATTTAATAATAAGTAAAAATTTTAAGAAATAACAAGTCAATTTTATTCAAGAAAACTTAAGCCTCTTAAATTCTTAATGTTTAAAAAATCTTTCATCTATCAGTCTATTATCTATTTATCTCAATAAAAAACAACCATAAACTATATGAACAATCCATCTCAGAAAATATCTGTCGTTGAAAAAATCGGCTACAGTTTGGGAGATTTAGCGGCCAATCTGGTTTTCCAGACTTTGGTGACTTACTTAGCTTATTTTTACACCGATATCTACGGATTAAAACCGGAAGACGCCTCCATCATTACTTTGATTGTCGGGCTCATTGCCGGTTTCGGGTTCAATCCGCTGGTCGGCGCTTTGGCAGACAGAACACGAACCAAATGGGGGAAATTCCGTCCGTGGATTTTATTTTCTGCTGTTCCGCTCGGTGCAGCAGCACTTTTTGCATTCAGTACACCCAATTTTTCGTATCAGGGAAAAATGGTTTATGCAGCAGTAACTTACACAATTTTATTACTCCTGTACGCAGCTAATAATTTACCTTACGCAGCACTGAGCGGAGTTATTACAGGCGATATGGGCGAACGAAACAGCATTTCCTCTTATCGTTTTGTAGCGGTGATGTTTGCCCAGTTTTTCGTACAGGTCTTTATGTTGCCAATAATTTTATCGGCAGGGAAAGGCGACAAAGCAGCCGGAATCGAAATTGTGATGACCTGGTTAGCAATTATCGGAACGATTATGTTGCTCATCACATTTTTCACCACCAAAGAAAGGGTCATTCCAAAACCGGAGCAGGAATCCTCTTTGGGAGCCGATTTAAAGGATTTGAAGAAAAATAAGCCGTGGATAATAATGTTGGTAGTTACAGCCTTGATTTTCATTACTTTGGCAATGAAAGGCGGTTCATACGTTTATTATTTCAACAACTACGTTGATGAAACTTCTTTGAAAAATTTCATTTCGCCGATTACCGCTTTTTTCAGTTCCATCGGAATGAATTTCTTCGGAGAAGACCCTCGTTCAGCTGGTTTCGGGCTGTTCAATGCCGGCGGAATCATTATGATGATTGTTGGGATTACCTTCTCAAAAAGATTTGCCGATAAATACGGGAAAAGAGATGCGTTCATCGCTTCCCTGTTTATTTCAACTTTATTTATCGTTGCATTCATCTTTTATCCGCCAAAATCAGTAGGATTGATGTTCCTTTCCCAGATTCTGCACGGCTTTTTCTACGGAATCAGCACACCGTTGCTTTGGGCAATGATTGCCGATGTAGCCGACTATTCCGAGTGGAAAAACAACAGACGTGCCACAGCAATTATTTTCTCTGCAATGATGGTTGGACTAAAAGTAGGGTTGAGCATCGGAAGTTCATTGGTTTCTTCCATTATCGGACATTACGGCTATATTTCATCCGAAGGTACAGAAAACGTTGTCCAGCCGGAATCCGTTGCAAACGGTGCTCAGATGCTGGTCAGTATTTTTCCTGCCATTCCGTTCTTTGCGGCGTGTGGATTATTAATGTTCTACGAAATCAACAAAAAAATGGAAACCCAAATCGAACAGGAACTCAAAGAAAGAAGGAAAAAAGAAGATTAACTTTGGTTTTGATTGTTTGGGCAGCTTAATCCGTCTTCCACTCCCGCTTTTTTGTTCCGCTTTGCTCCACAAAAAGAGCTCCGTTCAAGCCGGGCTGCGAGATTCAGCATAAAAACAAATTTTACCATTAAAGACAATATGGGTTATTCTTTAGATTTAGAATTTTAATAAAGAAAATAAAAATAGCAAAAGCTCCGTAGAAGCGAACTGTTAATAGCCAATATATAAGATAAGCCATCAAGCCTCGTAGAGGCGACCTGTTAAAGTTTCAGGATAATTAATAAAAAAATTAACAATGAAAAAAATAGCCGCATTATTAGGAATTTTAGCCTTGACCGTTTCCTGCAAAACAGCAAGTTCGGCATCCTCAAAAGATTCCCTGAAAGATGCCTACAAAAATAAATTCTACATCGGAACCGCAATGAGCCTTCCGCAAATTGACGGGACTGATGTAAAATCGGATGAAATCATCAAAAAACAATTCAGTTCCATTGTTGCGGAAAACTGTATGAAATCGATGTTCATTCAGCCTCAGGAAGGAAAATTTTTCTTCGATGATGCAGATAAATTCGTAGAATTTGGGGAGAAAAATAAAATGTTCATCATCGGTCACACGCTGATTTGGCATTCACAATTACCAAAATGGTTTTTCGTAGACAAGGACGGAAAAGATGTTTCTCCCGAAGTTCTGAAACAGAGAATGAAAAGCCATATTTCAACGTTGGTCGGCAGATACAAAGGTCGTGTAAAAGGTTGGGATGTGGTGAACGAAGCCATTATGGAAGACGGAACGTATCGCAAAAGCAAATTTTACGAAATTCTCGGCGAAGAATTTATTCCGCTTGCTTTCCAATATGCGCAGGAAGCTGACCCGAATGCCGAGCTCTATTACAACGACTACAACGAATGGTTTCCGGAAAAAGTAAAAACCGTTACCAAAATTGTTAAAAATCTAAAATCCAGAGGAATCCGCATCGATGGCGTTGGAATGCAGACCCACGTTGGATTGGACAATCCGAAACTTGAAGAATACGAAAAAGCAATCGTTGATTATGCTGCAGCAGGCGTAAAAATCAATGTTACCGAAATGGAAATCAGCGCACTGCCTTCACCGTGGGGAACTTCAGCCAACGTTTCCGACAAAGTAGAGTATGAAACCAAAATGAATCCTTACACCAAAGGATTACCTGAAAATGTGACAAAAGAATGGGAAAACCGTTATCTGGATTTCTTCAGACTGTTCCTGAAACATCAGGATAAAATCAGACGAGTGACATTGTGGGGAGTTACCGACAATCAATCCTGGAAAAACGATTTCCCTGTAAAAGGCAGAACCGATTATCCGCTTCCATTCAACAGAAATTATCAGGCAAAACCTGTCGTTGAGAAAATCATTGAATTAACAAAAGAAAAATAAAATCAGCTTTTAAGATTTCAAAAATAAAAATAAATATTTTTCTCGCAGATTTAGCGAATTAAGCAGATTTTATTTAAATAATCTGCGAAATCTGGAAAATCTGCGAGAAATTTAATTCAAAATCTAGTATCTAAAAATCTAAACTATAAAATGAACAAAGCAAAATACCTTTTCCCAAGCGATTATATGGCAGACCCTTCCGTACACGTTTTTGAAGGAAAACTTTACATTTATCCATCACACGACCGTGAAAGCGGCATCGAAGAAAACGACAACGGCGACCATTTCGATATGAATGATTACCACGTTTTCTCCCTTGATGATGTGGAAAACGGAGAAGTTACAGACCACGGTGTTGTCCTTTCGGTGAAGGATATTCCTTGGTCGGGAAGACAGTTATGGGATTGCGATGTGGCTTTCAGAAATGACAAATATTATATGTATTTTCCTTTGAAGGACAAAAACGACATTTTCAGAATTGGCGTTGCAGTAAGCGATAAACCTTACGGACCATTCATTCCTGAGAAACATCCGATGATGGGAAGCTACAGCATCGACCCTTGTCTTTTTGAAGATAACGGAAAACATTATATGTATTTCGGAGGAATCTGGGGCGGACAATTGCAACGTTACAGAAATAACAAGGCTTTAGAATCTGCCATTCTTCCTAACGATAATGAACCTGCCATTTCATCAAAAGTAGTGATGTTAAGCGATGATATGCTGGAATTTGGAGAAGAGCCGAGAGATGTCGTGATTTTGGACGAAAACGGAAATCCTCTACTTCACGGCGATAAGCATCGTTTTTTTGAAGCATCCTGGATGCATAAATACAATGGAAAATATTACTTTTCTTATTCCACTGGAGACACGCATTTGATTTGCTACGCAACAGGCGATAATCCTTATGGTCCGTTCACTTTCCAGGGTGAAATTTTGACGCCTGTTGTGGGTTGGACTACGCATCACAGCATTGTGGAATTTAAAGGAAAATGGTATCTGTTCTTCCACGATTCTGTTCCAAGCGGCGGAAGAACGTGGCTGAGAAGTATGAAGGCTATTGAAATTGAATACGATAACGACGGTAAAATTAAAACGATTGAAGGACTGGAAGACAATCAATAGGAACGGGCTTTAGCCCGTTTAAAAAAAGTGATAACCATTTGGCTTTAGCCAAAACTTAAATAATTTTAAAAATTTAAGAATGCAACATTTCCGACATTACATATTACTGTTTCTAATCCTTCCGTTAATAGCTTTTGCTGAAGACGGAAGTCAGTTATGGCTGAGATATCCGGTCAATCCAAAGCCAAGAAATATTGTGAATTCAAACAGTAAAAGTCCGACTATTGAAATTGCCAAAAAAGAACTGAACCAACATTGGGCAGGACAAGCTATTGATTTAAAGATTGACAGATTTCCGGAAAATTTTAAAGACGGATACAAAATCGTTTCTACTCCGAAAAAAATCAGCGTTTTAGCAAAAACAGACTTAGGATTACTGTACGGAAGCTATCATTTGTTGAATTTACAACAGCAGAAAACCAATTTTTCTAATCTAAAACTTGAAGAAAAACCTTCCTACGATGTACGCATTCTCAACCATTGGGACAATCTCGACGGAACCATTGAACGCGGTTACGCAGGGCATTCGCTTTGGAAATGGGAAGACTTGCCGAACACCATTTCGCCGAGATACGAAGAATATGCAAGAGCGAATGCATCCATCGGAATCAATGCAACAGTTCTTAATAATGTGAATGCTTCACCAAATATGCTTCGTGAAGACTATCTTAAAAAAGTCAAAGTTTTAGCCGATATTTTCAGACCTTACGGAATCAAAGTTTACCTGTCTGTCAATTTTTCTTCGCCAAAAGTTTTGGGCGGATTACAGAATTCAGACCCATTGAATCAGGATGTTCAGAAATGGTGGAAAGATAAAGCGGCGGAAATTTATAAATTAATTCCTGATTTCGGAGGATTTTTGGTAAAAGCCAATTCCGAAGGACAGCCCGGACCGCAGGATTACGGAAGAACCCACGCAGACGGAGCTAATATGATGGCAGATGTTTTGAAACCTTATGGCGGAATCGTGATGTGGAGAGCATTTGTATACAGTCCGAGCAAAGAAGACCGTGCAAAACAAGCTCACCTGGAATTTGTTCCGTTAGACGGAAAATTTAGAGATAATGTCATTATTCAGATTAAAAACGGACCCATAGATTTTCAGCCGAGAGAAGCATTCAATCCACTATTCGGGGCATTGAGAAAAACTTCAGAAATGGTCGAATTTCAAATTACCCAAGAATATTTGGGACAAGCCAATCATCTGGTTTATCTTGCGCCGCTATTCAAAGAAACTTTGGATAGTGATACTTTTTCGGATGGAAAAGGTTCTACGATTGCTAAAATTACAGACGGAACATTACGACCTGCAAAACTGACGGCCATTTCAGCAGTTGCCAATATCGGGGAAGATAAAAACTGGACGGGACATCACTTTGCACAGGCCAATTGGTACGCTTTCGGACGTCTGGCCTGGAATCACAATTTGTCATCAGAACAGATTGCAGATGAATGGATTGAAATGACTTTTACGGATAATAAAAACTTCGTAAATCCGGTCAAAGAAATGATGCTTACTTCACGCGAAACTGCCGTAGATTATATGATGCCGCTTGGTCTTCACCACATTTTTGCCGGCGGGCACCATTATGGTCCGGAACCGTGGGGCGATTACAAAGGCGGAAGACCCGATTGGTCACCGGTTTATTATCATCAGGCCAATGCAGAAGGAATCGGATTTGACAGAACAAAAACGGGAAGCAATGCCGTTTCGCAATATTTTCCACCGCTTAACGAAATCTATGGAAACATCAAGACAACTCCAGAAAACCTGATTCTATGGTTCCATCACGTTCCGTGGGATTATAAAATGAAAGATGGAAAAACACTTTGGGATGAGCTGTGCTATAAATATGATTTGGGTGTTCACGAAGTGAGAGATTATCAGAAAACCTGGGACAAAATGCAGCCTTATATTGATCAGCAAAGATTCTCTGAGGTTCAGGATAAACTGAAAACTCAGGCAAAGGATGCCGTTTGGTGGAAAGATGCGTGTCTGTTGTATTTTCAGACATTTTCCAAAAGACCCATTCCGTCTGATATTGAAAAACCTGTTCACCAGCTTGAAGATCTAAAGAAAATCAAGCTCAATATGGGACATCACAATTAATCAACTTGTTTAAATTTAAACAAATAACTTTCTAAATCTTTTGAGAGAGGAAGTTGTTTGTTTTACAAATTAAGTGTAAATTTAACACTTAAATAAAATTAACAATATAATCTATGAAATTTTTTATTGACACTGCCAATCTTGATCAGATAAGAGAAGCTCAGGATCTGGGAATTCTCGATGGCGTTACCACCAATCCATCTCTGATGGCAAAAGAAGGCATCAGCGGAAAAGAAGCTATTTTGCAGCATTACAAAGATATTTGCGAAATTGTAGACGGCGATATTTCGGCAGAAGTTCTCTCCACGACTTACGAAGAAATGATCAAAGAAGGCGAGGAACTGGCAGCCATTCATCCCAATATTGTAGTAAAAGTTCCCATCATCAAAGACGGAATCAAGGCGATCAAATATTTTTCCCAAAAAGGAATCCGTACCAATTGTACATTAATTTTCTCGGCAGGACAGGCACTTTTAGCGGCAAAAGCAGGAGCAACTTATGTTTCTCCATTCTTAGGAAGACTGGATGATGTTTCCACAGATGGTCTTCATTTAACCCAGGAAATCAGAACTATTTTCGATAATTATGGATATGAAACTGAGATTTTGGCAGCATCTGTTCGTCACTCGATGCACATCATCAATTGTGCAAAAATCGGTGCCGATGTCGTAACTTGTCCTTTGCCTCCGATTTTGTCACTGCTGAAGCATCCTTTAACGGATTCCGGCTTGGAGCAGTTCATCAAAGATTCACAAAAAATGCAATAAAATTATGCACGATATTCAAAAATTAAAAAATATTGCTTCGCAGGTGCGCAGAGATATTGTAAGAATGGTTCACGCCTGTCAGTCGGGACATCCGGGAGGTTCATTAGGATGTACAGATTTTCTCGTGGCTCTTTATTTTGATGCGATGAAAAGAAAAGAGGGATTTGATATGACAGGAAAAGGCGAAGATGTCTTTTATCTTTCCAACGGTCATATTTCTCCTGTTTTTTACAGTGTTTTGGCGCACGCAGGCTATTTCGACAAATCTGAGCTGGCAACTTTCAGAAAACTGAACTCCAGGTTACAAGGGCATCCGACGACGCACGAGCATCTTCCCGGAGTTCGCATTGCATCTGGTTCGCTTGGACAGGGATTGTCTGTGGCAGTCGGTCACGCAGTCGGAAAAAAATTAGATAAAGACCCGAATCTTGTTTTCAGCCTTCACGGCGATGGCGAATTGCAGGAAGGACAGAACTGGGAAGCGATTATGTATGCTTCTCACAACAGAGTTGACAATCTTATTGCAACGGTAGATTATAACGGGCAGCAGATTGACGGCCCAACATCCAAAGTCCTTTCTCTGGGAAATCTTAAAACTAAATTTGAAGCCTTTGACTGGAAAGTACTTGAGGTAGAAAACGGAAACGATATGGAAGAAATTCTGAAAGTTCTGGACGAAGCCAAATCTTTAACAAGGAAAGGTCAGCCGATTTGTATTCTCCTGAAAACGGAAATGGGTTACGGTGTCGATTATATGATGGGAACTCACGCGTGGCACGGGAAAGCACCGAATGACGAGCAATTACAAAAAGCTTTAGATCAACTCGAGGAAACTTTAGGTGATTATTAATTTGAGAATTATTTGGGCAGCTTAATCCGTCTTCCGTTCCCGCTTTTTTGTGTCATTGCGAACGAAGTGAAGCAATGACACAAAAAGAGCTCCACTCAAGCAGGGCTGCGAGAGATTCGCCGTTCCCAAAAAAAATAAATTATCGATAAAGTCAGAAGATTAAATTTCTTAGCTGAGCGAAGCGCCTTTGCGAACGAAAAAATATCCTCAATAAGATAAAAAAATCTTTGCGCTCTTTGCGTTTAAAACAAAATCAACAGATTAATCAAATGAAAAAATATACCTACACAGAAAAAAAAGACACCCGAAGCGGCTTCGGAGCCGGAATGGCAGAATTGACCGATAAAAATCCCGATGTTGTCGGACTTTGCGCTGACCTGATTGGCTCATTAAAATTTGAAAAATTCATCGAAAAAGCACCGGAACGTTTTTTCCAGATCGGAATTGCAGAAGCCAATATGATTGGAATGGCAGCAGGTCTGGCAACGGAAGGCAAAATTCCGTTCACGGGAACTTTCGCCAACTTTTCTACGGGAAGAGTGTACGATCAGATTCGTCAGTCGGTGGCTTACTCAGGGAAGAATGTGAAAATTTGTGCTTCTCACGCTGGCTTAACTTTAGGTGAAGATGGTGCAACACATCAAATTCTTGAAGATATTGGATTGATGAAAATGCTTCCCGGAATGACTGTCATCAACACCTGTGATTACAACCAGACGAAAGCGGCAACCATTGCCATTGCAGATTACGAAGGTCCGGTTTATCTACGTTTTGGACGTCCCGTAATTCCTGTTTTTACTGATGAAAATCAAACATTCGAAATCGGAAAAGCGTGGATGGTAAATGAAGGAAAAGATGTTACGATTGTTGCAACAGGGCATTTGGTTTGGGAAGCCATTAAAGCCGGAGAAATTCTGAAAGAGCAGGGCATCGATGCGGAAATTATTAATATTCATACTATTAAACCTTTGGATTCGGAGGCCATTCTTAGTTCCGTTAAAAAAACAGGTTGTGTAGTAACTGCGGAAGAACATAACAGATTAGGCGGATTGGGCGACAGCGTTGCACAGCTTCTGATTACAGAATATCTTGCACCACAGGAATATGTTGCCGTAAACGACAGTTTCGGAGAAAGTGGAACACCCGACCAGCTGATGGAAAAATATGGTTTAACTGCAAATGACATCGTGGCAGCGGTTAAAAAAGTGATGAGCAGAAAATCAGAAAGCCTGTAATATTGCATTGTTAGAAAATGTGTTTATTACCACAAGGAACACAAAGTTCGCACGAAGGTCACAAGTTTTGTGCTCCTTGTGAATCTCTTTGTGCTCTTAGTGGTTAAAAAGAAGGTCATCGAAACAGAAAAAGAAGAAGGTCTCTGTTATCAATATGAAATCCGTCAAGTCACCAACTGTCTTCTCCGATTGAGCAGGACAGTCACCTAAGCAGAAAACCGTAACTTTAGTCATTAATTTAAATTTAAACTTAAACTTTCCATTCAATATAATTTGCAGATTTTATGCAGGAGAATTTAATAAATTACACAAATGAGGCCTTTCGGTCAGCTTTTGAATCGGAGCCGGAACGAATTTTTCTTGCCCCGGGAAGAATCAATATCATTGGAGAACACGTAGATTACAGCGACGGTTTTGTGCTTCCGGCTGCCATTGATAAGCACATTTGCTTTGCCGTAAAAAAAACGGATGATTCTACAATTTCTTTTTTTGCGAAAGATTTCAATGATTCTTTCAGTTTTGATGTTAATGAAAAACAGTTTCCGGTCTCGCAGACGTGGGTCAATTATTTGTTGGGCGTTTTTAATGTCATTCAGGAATCGGGAAAAGAAGTCGGAGGTTTGCAGATTGCTTTCAGTAGTACGATTCCGATGGGTTCAGGTCTGTCATCATCGGCAGCTTTGGAATGTGGTTTTGCTTATATTCTCAACGAAATTTTCGATTTACATTTGAATAAAAAAGAAATAGCAGTCATTGGTCAGAAATCCGAACATACTTTTGTAGGCGTAAAATGCGGAATTATGGACCAGTTTTCTTCAGTCTTCGGAAAAGAGCATAAAGTGATTATGCTCGATTGCAATTCTTTGGAGCATCAGTATTTTGAAGCTAATATTGACGGTTACAGCTTGGTTCTTTTTGACAGTTGCGTAAAACATACCCATCTCACTTCCGGTTACAACGACCGAAGAAGAGATGTTGACAACGGTAAAAAAATATTATGGGAAAAGTTTCCTGAGATAAAGAAATTCAGGGATTTCAGTTTTGAAATGCTGGATGAAGTAAGAGGAGAAATGGGCGAGACGTCATACAAAAGATGTTTTTACCTTTTGAAAGAAATAAAAAGGGTAGAGCGGGCCGCAAAAGCTTTATCAGGAGGTGATGTAGAATATCTTGGTCAACTTTTGAATGAAACCCATTCCGGACTTTCGACAGAATTTGAAGTAAGCTGTGATGAGCTCGACTTTATAGTTGAGGAAACTTTAAAGGAGGAAGGCGTTTTAGGAGCAAGAATTATGGGTGGCGGTTTTGGCGGCTGCAGTATTAACCTTATTAAAGATGAAAATGTTGATGAAGTTATTGACCATATCAGTGCTCAATATAAACAGGCTTACAACATCGAAATGAAAGTCTACAGAGTAAAAATATCGGACGGAATTAATGAATACAAAGAAAATGAATTCGTCATTTAATCAAAAAAATCATCCTCACAGAAGATACAATCCGCTTTTGGACGAGTGGATTCTTGTTTCTCCACAAAGAGCAAAACGACCTTGGCAGGGGCAAACAGAAAAAACATCAGAAGAACAGCTTCCCGCTCACGACCCGAATTGTTATTTGTGCTCAGGAAATATCCGTGTTAACGGCGAGAAAAACCCTGACTATAAAGGTGTTTACGTTTTTGATAATGATTTCGGTTCGCTGATGAAAGACGATGTTGAATTTTCTGAGGAGACTTCAGATTTCTTTTTATTAAAGCCTGAACGAGGGATCAATCGTGTTATTTGCTTTTCAGAAAATCACAGTCTTACGTTGCCAGAAATGGAAGTTGGTGATATTAATAAAGTTGTTGACGTTTGGCAAAATCAATATAAAGAACTGGGAAATCTGGATTACATCAACCACGTTCAGATTTTCGAGAATAAAGGTCAGGTGATGGGTTGCAGCAATCCGCATCCACACGGACAGATCTGGGCGCAGTCTTCGATTCCTTCGATTGTTTCAAAAACACAGGAAAATCTTAAAAAATATTTTGACGAAAAAGGAACTTCTCTTTTGGAAGATTATGTGAAAAAAGAGGTGGAAATTAATGAAAGAATAATTCTTGAAAATGAGGATTTTGTCGCATTAGTTCCTTTCTGGGCAGTCTGGCCTTACGAAACGGTGATCGTGAGCAAAATAAAAATTGAAAATCTGGCTGAGTTCTCCGAAAAAGAAAAATTATCTTTAGCATCAATTATAAAAGATTTAACCACGAAATACGATAATCTTTTTGAGATTTCATTTCCTTATTCGGCAGGAATCCATCAATCACCAACCGACGGAAAACCGCACCCTGAATGGCATTTTCATATGCACTTTTATCCACCATTGCTAAGAAGTGCTGAAGTGAAAAAATTTATGGTCGGCTACGAAATGTTGGCAGAAGCTCAGCGTGATATTACGCCGGAGCAGAGTGCTGAAATCTTAATTAATCTTTCAACTATTCACTATAAAAGTAAGTAAAAAGATAGTTTTATCTTTGCGGAGCTTTTGTTAATCATAGGAAATCAGAAGATTTTCTATAAAATTAAATTTATGAACGACATTAAACTGATTGTCACCGATATGGACGGGACTTTTCTTAATTCTCAATATGAAGTGAGTCCAGATTTCCCACAAATTTACCTAGAATTGAAAAAAAGAAATATCCTTTTCGTGCCTGCAAGTGGAAGACAAATGCCTGGAATTACTCAGTATTTTACAGAAATTGAAGATGAAATCGGTTTTATTGCGGAAAACGGCGGTTATGTGGTTTATAAAAATGAAGAATTGTTTGCGGACAAATTAGAACATCAATTCGTTATCGATATCATTAAAGCAGTTCGGGAAATTCCTGGCGCAAGAGCGGTTCTTTCTGCAAAGAAAAAAGCGTATTACGAAAGTGATGATGAGACATTTGTTAATTATTTTACCAGATATTACACAGAAAATCAGAAGGTTGATGATTTGACTTTGGAAGTTGATGATGATGCTTTTAAAATTGCCATCTATCATCCGGAAGGTGCTGAGAAAAATATTTATCCTTATTTAAAACATTTCGAAGACGAAAATCTGGAGGTTGTAGTTTCGGGGCAATATTGGGTTGATATAATGAATAGAGATATTAACAAAGGAAAAGCTTTAGAAATAATACAAAAAAAACTGAATATCCTTCCGTCTCAAACAATGGCTTTTGGTGATTATATGAACGATATTCAGATGCTTAAAAATTCAAAATATTCTTACGCGATGCAAAATGCGCATCCTTCTGTGAAAGAAGCAGCCAATTATGAGGCTGGAAATAATGATAGTTTTGGGGTTTTGGAAGCTATTAGTGCGTATTTAAATCTTGATTATAAAAGAGTAATCGTATAAAAGTCTGAATTAAATTTATTTTATTTAAAAATGTAAACACAGCGACAGAAGCTGTATTAAAGTTAAAAATAAAAAGGAATTTAGAATAGGGTTAATTGAAAATTTTGATAACTATTTAATTACTTTTCCTATTACCCTAAAAATGAAAAACCTCTTAAAATCAAAGATTTAAGAGGTTTTTTTGTACCCAGTGCCGGAATCGAACCGGCACATCTTTCGATACTAGAGTTTGAGTCTAGCGCGTCTACCAATTCCGCCAACTGGGCTGATGTTTGTTTTAAATTGGTGTGCAAATATAGGATTATTTTCTAACCGATGAAAATGAATTTGAATTATTTTTTCTCATTAATTCGTAACATTGTGTTAATCAGAAAAATATTTTTCCTAAAATTCTATTTCCAAACCATCATAAGCTAAATGAATATCGTCTGGAATCTCATTTTCGACTTCTTCGTGGAAGCCAAGATGATGACTAATATGAATTAAGTATGTTTTTTTTGGTTGAAGTTCCTTTACTAATTCCAAAACCTGAGGCAAAATAAAATGCGAATGATGAGGTTCTGTTTTTCTAAGACAATTAATAATAAAAAAATCTAAGTCCTTCAGTTTCTCTTTTTCCTTATCATCAATTTTACTCGCATCAGTGATATAAGCCAGATTTTTAAATTTAAAACCAAGAATGTTAATCTCAGAATGGATAATATCAATTGGCTGAACTTTCACTTCATCAAAAAGTGTAAACTGCTTGTCAATTTCAAATAAATCGAAACTTGGTGCTCCTGGATATTTATGGTCTTGAAAAGCGTAAGGAAAACGGTCTTTGATTTCTTTAGCAACACGGGAATTACAATAAATTGGCATTGAAGCTTTGTTTTTGAAAATCAAAGGTCGCAAGTCATCAAGACCAATTATATGGTCATTATGTTCGTGCGTAATCAGCACCGCATCGATTTGCTCCTCCTGATTCGTCAACATTTGCTGACGAAAATCGGGACCACAATCAATTAATATTTTCTTTCCAGAGTCGGATGTTATTAGTGCAGAAGTGCGTAAACGCTTATCTTTTTGGTCGTTGGAAAGACAGACAGGATGATGGCTACCAATAACAGGAATGCCTTGTGAAGTACCAGTTCCTAAAAATTTTAAAAGCATTTTTGTTTTTGCTGTTATTTTGGTAAATTTACAAAATAAATCTAATTCTTTGTGATAAAGCCAAAACTTACCCCAAAACAGAAAGCTTTAGCTATTAATCTCGATTCTTCAATTTACGGAACTTTTGCGGAGATAGGCGCGGGACAGGAAACTGTTCGTCATTTCTTCCGAGCTGGTGGCGCTTCTCAAACTATTGCAAAGGCGATGTCTGCTTACGATAAGGATTTTTCCGATGCCATCTACGGTAAGGAAGCTAAAAACCGATACGTAACTCAGAACAGACTCAGAAAAATGTTGCGTTATGAGGTGGCTCTTATCGAGGAAAGAATCCCAAGAGAGAATAATCCGGGTAAAAAATTCTTTTCTTACGCCAATACCGTTACAACCATCAATTTTGATAAAACGACTAAGGGTCACGGTTGGGTAGGAGTAAGGTTTCAAAATTCTGAAAATGAGGAGTATAATGAAATAATCATTCACGTAAAATTCAAAGAAACGAATCCGACTTTGCAACAGGAAACTTTGGGAAGTTTGGGTGTTAATTTGATCTATGGTGCTTATTTTTATACAGATAATCCGAGAATTCTTGTAGAATCTTTGTACGACGACCTTTCTTTGGATAGATTGGAAATTGATATGATAGATTTCAGCGGACCGGCTTTCAAATATGTAGACAATCGTTTGATGAGTCTTCAGTTGGTTAAATTGGGGATGACAGATGCTGTGATTTTCAATTCTCAGGGAAACAATATGTTACCGGCTGATATTCTTTACAAGAAAAATATTTTTGCGGTAAGAGGTAGTTTCCGACCTGTAACAAGGGTGAATATTGATATGTTTGAGCACGGTTTGGAAATGTTCAATCAGGATAATTCCTGCGACCACGAGAATACACAGATTCTTTTTGAAATTACGATTTCTAATCTAAGAGCTGCTGGAGATATTGACGAAAGAGATTTCCTGGATAGAGTTGATATTTTGGGAACTTTGGGCTACACGGTAATGATTTCCAATTTCTCAGAATATTACCGAATGGTAGATTATTTCTCTACATTTACAAATCAGCATATTGGTGTTGCAATGGGAGTTAATAACCTTTTAGATGTTTTCGATGAGGAATATTACAAAAATCTTCCGGGAGGAATTTTGGAGGCGTTTGGTAAGTTCTTCAAAAAGGATATGCGCGTTTATCTTTATCCTTACAAAAACCCTGAAGATGGCGAGTTGCTGACTTCTGAAAATCTGAAAGTTCAGGATAATCTGAAAGAATTATATAAATATTTCAAACTCAATAAGAGAATTGTAGACATTCATAATTACAATCCGAAATTCTTGGAAATCTATTCCAGAGAGATTCTTAAAAAAATCGTTACGCACGAATTGGGTTGGGAAGAAGAATTGCCGAAAAGTGTGGCAGAAATGATAAAAGAACGCGGAATGTTCGGTTACAAAGAATTAACTTTTGAAGGATTAAATTAACAACAATGGTAGAACTTAAAAAAAGACTTTCAATCATCTTGGAAAGTCCACAAGATACAAACGTAAAACTTCTGAAAATCTGTCAGCTTTTGGATAAAGAAATTGATTATTACAACTGGACAGGTTTCTATTTCAAAAACGGCGACAAAGACGAGTTAGCTCTTGGACCTTATGTGGGCGCAGTTACAGACCACGTGATTATTCCTTTTGGAAAAGGGATTTGCGGACAGGTGGCCGTTTCTGGAGAGACTTTCGTAGTTCCAGATGTTCATTCTCAGGATAATTATTTGTCTTGCTCCATTGATACAAAAGCAGAAATTGTAGTTCCAATCTTCAAAAACGGAGAAAATATTGGACAAATCGATATCGATTCTCATACCATTGACCCATTCACAAAAGAAGATGAAGAAATGCTGAAATGGCTTTGTGACGAGGTTGCAAAGATTTTATAATTAAATTTTCTATAAAATATTAAAGTCGCATCTACTGCGACTTTTTTTATTGATTGATTTTTGTCAAAAGGTCTCGATAATATTCCCCACACTTCGCCAGATGTGTCCCATACCAAGAAAAAGCTTCGCCGTCAACAATCTTAATTTTTTGACTTTGACAAACTTCTTGGATTTCCTCAATATGTTTTTCTTTGAAGGGAAAAGGCTCTGACGAAAGAAAAATCAAATCTGCCTCTTTCAAATCTTCCAACTGGATTTCCGGATATCGTTTCTCATTTTTAAATAGATTTTCGAATCCCAATTCTTCCAAAATCCTTGAAATAAAAGTGTCGCCACCAACTGTCATATAAGGATTTTTCCAAATCAGATAAGCGACTTTCAAACGTTTTTCAGATTTCTGAATATCAAAAGCTTCGTAAGTTTTCAGATTGAAAAACTGTGCTTTTTCTTCTTTACCGAATAGATGCCCCAGTTGTTTCAATAAATAATAATTGTCTTCCAGAGTTTCAACATTCGTTACCAAAACTTTGAAATCTTTCATCAATTCCTCAACTTGTTCTTTGATATTTTCCTCTTTGTTGGCAATGATGAAGTCTGGTTTTAGTGATTTGATTTTATCTAGGTTAAGGTTTTTCGTTCCGCCAATCATTTCAACTTTATCAACCCGATCTTTTGGATGGATGCAGAATTTTGTCCGACCAACAATTTCGTCAGTCGTCAAACCCAAATCAAACAAAGCTTCCGTAATCGAAGGAACTAATGAAATAATTCTCATAAATAAAACGCTTTGATTTCGCTCAGTGTGACAATAATTAATTTCTTGAGATTGAGGCTCTCGAAGACCTTAAATATAAAAAAACTCTCTCAAAAACAAGAATTTCTGAGAGAGTTTAATATTGTAAAAATAATAATGAAAATGAATTGTGAAATTTTCACATCAACTCATCATCATATCAAATTAATCTTCTTTTTTAGTCGCTTTTTTAGCAGCAGGCTTTTTAGCTGGAGCTTTTTCCTCTTTAGCTTCTTCTGTTTTTTCAGCAGTCTTTTTTGCAGGAGCTTTTTTAGCAGCAGGTTTTTTCTCTGTTTTTTCAGCTTTCTCTTCAGATTTTGGCTCTTCAGCAACTTCTACAGCAGGAGTTTCTGGTTTTACAAAACTTTCAGGCGTGATGTAACCCGCTTTTTGAAGCAAGTTGTACCATTGAGCCAATTTTTTAATATCAGACTCATAAACTCTTTCCACATCATAGTTAGGAAGAGATTCGGTCATAAAAGCTCTTAGTTCTTCGCTGGAAGATTTGTGGTTAATCGTTGGTTTGTAGTCGTATTTTTTTGCAATATTTTCAAAAACTTCGAACAAAGGAACTTCTTTATCAAATGTGAACATTGCGATGTTATCCAAAAGACTTACCTGGCTGGAGTTTGAGATACTCGCTTTTTTCTTAGTCGTAATGTCCTCAACGATAAAACCGTTTTTAAGTTGAGAAACCAATTTGAAAAGTCCCGGTTTTCCGGAGATTGAAATAATTTTTTCTAACTGCATTTTAATATTTTTCTTTAGTAAATTTTATATTTTAAATTGTCTGATGTTTTCAAAGTTGTAAACTTCCAGCATCCATCTTCCAGCTACTTAGGAAATCTCATTTTATAACTCACAGCTACTTCGCCATTAGCAATTTTCTGAAGTTTCCCTTTCACGATTTTTTTCTTCAACGCACTTAAGTGGTCTGTAAAAAGAATTCCCTCGATGTGATCATATTCGTGTTGAATAACTCTTGCTCTGATGTCGGAAAATGTATCGGTATGTTTAACGAAATTTTCGTCGTAATATTCTATTTTGATGGTTGATTTACGCTTTACATCTTCACGAACTTCCGGGATGCTCAAACAGCCTTCGTTGAATTTCCATTCCTCGCCGGATTCTTCCAGAATTTTAGCATTGATGAAAACCTTTTTGAAGTCTTTCAGCTCATCAGCAATATCTTCGTAATCTTCGTCATCTGAAAGTGGGGAAACATCCACAATGAAAAGTCTAATGTCCAAACCAACTTGAGGCGCAGCCAAACCAATTCCGTTCGCTCCGTTCATCGTTTCAAACATATTATCGATTAGGGTTTGCAACTCAGGATAATCTTTTTCGATTTCGTGAGCTTTTTTTCTCAAAACGTTGTCGCCAAAGGCTCTAATTGGTAGAATCATCTTTTCTGGTCTAAAAAATTTTGCAACAATATCGTCGCACTTACTTTGTCAATCAATCCTTTTTCTTGTCTTTGTTTTTTGTTTTTTCCACTTTGGCTAATATAAAAAGAAGCCATTTTGGAAGTAAAACGCTCATCCAGACGATTGATTTTTTTCTCAGGAAAATCCTTTTCAAATACCGAAATAAATTTCTGAATCTCAGTTTCGATTTCGGACATATTTCCTTTCAAATCTGTGGGAAGTCCTATGACAACTTCGTCTACACTGTTTTCAGAAAAATACTTTTTCAGAAAATCGACAAGCTTCGGAGTCTCAACTGTCGTCAGTCCGCTTGCAATAATTTGTAAGTCGTCTGTTGCAGCAATTCCTGTTCTTGCTTTTCCGTAGTCTATTGCTAGGATTTGTCCCATAAGTCTGCAAATTTACAAAAATTTTCAGCTTATGAAAATTAAAAAAGCCCTGCAAAGTTGATGGGCTTTGCAGGGCTTTTTGCTAGATGGATTCGAGTTAATTTTGTTTCATTTCCTCAACCAATAATTTAATTTTATCGATGTATTTTCCATAAAAATGTCTGAACCACCAGTTTCCGATAAAGTATAATAAAGATAATCCGAAAAGAACTGACCCTATAAAAACCAATGTTAAATAACCGTTGGTGTAATGATGTGTGTGTGGAATAGACTCTATCACGATGATCATTTCACAGACAAAAAAAGGGACAAAGCTTAAGTAAAAAGACAAATAATACTGTTTGTTCAGTTCAAATTGATGCAACAAATCTTTTAACGAGTCGTAAGTTCCCAAAGTCGGATTACTTATTTCCTTATAAAGCTTAAAGAATTTACTAAAGAAAAATACAGTTACCAAAACCATAGAAACAACCAAAATTTCTATGTATAAAGTGAATCTAAAAGGCAGCTGGAAAAACCAGATAACAATCAAAATAAAAGGCATCAAAACAACAGTTGACCAAAACTCATAACGCATATTTTTCCTGATCCTTTCCAAAGGATGGTGTATCTGTCTCTGTTTCTCCGGCGAAATCTCCGGTGTCTCGGAAACGTCTTCTTTATTCCAAAGTGATTTAAGATTATCTAAGTCCATATCTTTGATAGTTGATAGTTGATAGTTGATAGTTGTTAGGCTGAGGCTCTCGAAGCCTGTTTATTAATTAATTCCTTTAACTTTTCTTTCGCACGGTTTAGTTTTACTCTTGCATTACCTTCCGATATTCCCATTTGTTCTGCCATTTCTTTTCCCGAAAAATCTTCCAGGTAATAGAAGATCAGAGCTTTGTCAATAGGATTCAGCTTTTGGATGGATTCATACATCAGCTTCAGGTTTTGTTCGTCTTCGTGGTTGTATTCGTCTTCTTTTATTTTGTAGAGCGAGACATCATCATTTTGGATGAAGTTCCGTTTTTTCTCAGATTTCAGAAAGATAATTGCTGTGTTCAGCGCAATTCTGTAAAGCCAGGTTGAGAATTCACTTTTACCTTCGAATGTTGAAAAAGACTTCCAAACCTGATAGATAATCTCCTGAAAAAGGTCATTCTGATCATCACGATTATCCATATACATTTTGGAAATCTTGAAGATGATTCCTTTATGTTTATCGATTTTCTCTAAAAATTCTTTCTCAGATGAACCCATTTTTGTTTTAACTCTGTTCGGTTAGTAATGATATCAAAAATTTGTTACAAAAAATAATTTATGATTTTTATTTGGGCAGCTTAATCCGCCTTCCGCTCCCAATCTTTTCACTCCACTACGTTGCGTAAAAAGGATTTCCGCTCAAGTCGGGCTGCGAATTCAATATAAAGTAACATTGCTATAAAATAGAATTTTGTCATTCCGTAGGAGTCAAACCATTATATTTAAAAGTGTTGAGATTTCTACGGAATGATAAAGTTTACGTTCAACTCTTATTTGAGTAAAGCGTCTTTGCGACTCTTAAAAATATTTTCAATAATGTATAAAAATCTTTGCGCTCTTTGCGTTTAAAAAGATGCAGTAATTTTCATATTTTTGTAAAGATTAAGAATCATTCATAATTCATCACTTATAAATAACCCGATGTCTTTAAAAATTTCAGGACTGACTAAAAAATTCGGAGAGCAGATTGCGCTAAACGATATCAATATAACAATCGCTAACAACGAAATAATCGGATTGCTCGGCCCCAACGGAGCCGGAAAATCCACGCTGATGAAATCCATAACAGGCGTTCTGAAAATCGACGAAGGGGAAATTCTTTTGGACGAAAAAAACATCTCAGAAAACGAAATCGAATCCAAAAAGAAAATCGGTTTCCTTCCGGAAAATAATCCACTTTACAACGAGATGTTTGTGAAAGAATATCTGCAATTCGTTGCGAATCTTCACAATATCAAAAAAGAAAGTGTAGAGCAGGTCATCGATTTGGTTGGCATTACGCCGGAAAAATTAAAGAAAATCAGCCAGCTTTCCAAAGGTTACAAACAAAGAGTTGGGTTAGCGCAAGCCATTTTGCACGAACCGGATTTATTGATTCTCGATGAACCAACCAATGGATTAGACCCCAATCAAATTGTCGAAATCCGAAATGTCATAAAAGAAATTGGGAAAGAAAAAACCGTGATTCTTTCTACACACATTATGCAGGAAGTTGAAGCGCTTTGTTCGCGTGTGATTCTGATTCATCAAGGTAATATCATTCAAGATTCTCCGATTTCAGAATTCAAAGGGAAGTTTGGAAGTTTGGAGGAGGCTTTCCAAAGTTATACGGTTTAATTATAAATGATATTTATGAAGCTTAGTAAAATCGGTTTCAGAAAATCAATTAAATAAACACAAGATTTGTCATTCTGTAGGAAATCTAATCATTATATTAAAACGTGTTGAGATTCCTACGGAATGACAAAATAGAGTTTTTAGCTAAGCAAACCGTCTTTGCGACTCTTAAAAATATTTTCAATAAATAATAAAAAATCTTTGCGCACTTTGCGTTAAAAATATTACAATTTGAACTTCGCTCAAATCATTCTTCCGCTCAATCTCAAAGGAACTTTCACATACAAAGTTCCAGCGGATTTTTTGGATAAAATTGAAATCGGAATGCGGGTTCTTGTTCCGTTTCGTGGGAAGAAAATCTACACAGGAATTGTTGCAGAATTATTCTATGATTTCGAAGAAACTTTTGTTCCGAAAGAAATCATCAACTTATTAGACAATCAACCGATTGTTCCAAAACAACAGTTGGGTTTTTGGAATTGGTTGAGCTCATATTATCTCTGTAATTTGGGTGAAATTTACCGTTTGGCGTTTCCGTCTTCTCTCAAGCTGGAAAGTGAAACTTACGTCAGATTGTTGTCAGAAAGAACAATTGACTGGCAAAATCTGGACGCGAACGAAACTTATCTTCTTCAAGCTTTAGAGGTTCGTCAAATGCTGAATTTGCAGGAAATCGAAGCCTTCATTCCCAAAAAAGAAATCATCAAAACCATCAATGCGCTGATTGATGAGCGATATATTTCTGTGGATGAAAAAATCACTGAAAAATATAAAGCGAAAGAAATTGCTTATCTGAAAATCAATGAGGAAGCTTTGGTTTCAGAGAATTTGGCAATGATTCTTTTGAAACTCGATAAAGCGAAAAAACAAAAAGACCTTTTCCTCAGTATCCTTTCCAAACAAATTGACAATCCGGAAAATCCAATTCGGAAATCTTTGGTTTTTGATGAAGGCAATTTCGTCAATCAACAACTCAAATCTTTGATAGAAAAAGGTTGGGTCACAGAATATTTTCTGGAAAAAGACAGGATCGATTCTTACGAAGGTGAAATCGAAGAAATTGAAGAACTTACGGGAAATCAGAAAAAATCCATTTTGGAAATCAATCAGGCTTTTGAAGAAGATAAAAATGTGCTGCTTCACGGTGTGACTTCATCGGGAAAAACGCACATTTATCTTGAGAAGATTGAAGACTGCGTCAACTCCGGAAAAAATGTTCTTTTGCTTTTGCCAGAGATTGCTTTGACCAAACAAATCACAATCCGTCTGGAAAAAAAATACGGCAAAAAACTAGGTTTTTATCATAATAAACTGACTGATTTTGAAAGAGTAGAAGTTTGGCGAAAAATCAAAAAAAATGAGCTTCAAATTCTGATTGGAACGCGTAATTCTTTGTTTTTACCTTATGAAAATCTAGGGTTAATCATTGTTGACGAAGAACACGATTCGGCTTACAGACAAAGAGACCAGCACTTCTTTTTCAATGCGAAAGATTCTGCGATGATGTTGGCAGAATTTTATCAGTCAAGAGTTATTCTCGGTTCGGCAACGCCTTCTTTGGAAAGCTACGATCTGGCGATGAAAGACAAGTTGCGTTATGTTTCTATTAATGAAAGATTTGGGGAAGTGGATTTGCCAATATTTGAAATCATCGATATCAAAGAAGCGCAAAATCAGAAGAAGATTGTTGGGAATTTCAGTCAAAAAATGGTTGACGAAATTAATCTTCAATTAGACCATAAAAAACAAACCATTATTCTTCATAATCGCCGTGGTTATGCCAATGTCATCGAATGTGAAACTTGCGGCCACGTCACTTATTGTAGTAATTGTGATGTGGTAATGACCTATCACAAAGCTTCCAACGAACTCAAATGCCATTATTGTGGCCATCGTTCCGGAAAGCCAACAATTTGCCCAAGCTGTCACGGTGAAAACCTGAATACAAGAGGTGTTGGCGTTGAACAAATCGAAGAAGAAACCAAAAATATCTTCTCTGATTCGGAAGTGGACAGGATGGATGTGGACTCGATGCGAAAGAAATTTGCTTACGAGAAACTCTATGAAAAACTGGAAAACGGTGAGACCGATATTTTGGTCGGTACGCAAATGATTTCTAAAGGTTTAGATTTTGATAATATCGAATTGGTCGCCATTCCAAAAGCAGATTCTCTGATTCACGTTCAGGATTTCCGTGCGGAAGAAAGAGCTTATCAATTGATTACTCAAGTTGCAGGACGAGCAGGACGAACCTCGGGGAATGGAAAAATTCTGATTCAGACTTACAATCCGTCGCATTCGGTTTTTGAATTGATTAAAAATCAGGATGTTAAAGAGATTTATAATTACTTCTTAGATGAAAGGAAAAAGTTTCTTTACCCACCATTTGTGAAATTAATAATGATTGAACTGAAACACAGGAAAGAAGACAAAATAAACAGAGCTTCTCAGTTTTTGGGCTCGATTCTCAGAAAATATATTCCGGAAGAATGCATTCTTGGTCCGGAGAAATCACCTATAGCAAGGCTTAATAACCTTTATCAGTATCAGATTCTTCTCAAATTCCCCAAAAACAAAAACTACAGAATCTACAAAGAATTGCTTCTGAAATCTTTTGATGAATTTGACGAAATCACAGCTTACAAATCTGTGAAAAAAGATTTATTTGTTGATTTTTAACAATTTTTAACGGCTTTTCAGATTTTTTATTACGGTTAAACCGTAAATCGACGGCAATATTCTCTAACTTTACTTAGTTATGATAATAAGATTAGACAATCTTAAACCTTAATTAATAAAAATTCAATAAAAATTGTAATTGTTTTGAGAATGAATAAAATCAAAAATTATTTTTCAATCATCGCAATTGGTTTTTCCTCGTTTGTATTTTCGCAAGGAAGCGTCGCAGTTTCTACATTTCCACAAGTTGCTGATCAGCAAAGTCTTGTAAAGGATATTACCGCAGAAAAGGCGCTGTTGTCT
This sequence comes from Epilithonimonas zeae, assembly GCF_023278365.1. NCBI lineage: Bacteria > Pseudomonadati > Bacteroidota > Flavobacteriia > Flavobacteriales > Weeksellaceae > Epilithonimonas > Epilithonimonas zeae. The sequence goes on from NZ_CP075338.1 coordinate 122,424, forward strand.
CCGAAAGAGCAAATCGAGTTCAATATCAATAAGATGTTTACAGACCCGGTTCTGAGAAATGCTAATTGGGGATTTGTGGTTTACGACCCCAAAACAGAAAAAATTGTAACAGCTTACAACGAAACAGCACCATTAATTCCAGCTTCTACAACCAAATTATTAACAACAGAAACGGCATTTTCTTTATTAGGAACGCAGTACAGATGGAACACTCAGTTAGAATATTCTGGCAGTATTGATGTTGAAGGCGTGTTGACAGGAAATCTCTATATCGTCGGAAGTGGCGACCCTTCTTTAGGTGGAAATAGAGGCGGCGCAGCAAGTTATACGCAGATTGTTAATCAGTATCTAGATGCTATTAGAGAAAAAGGAATCAGGAAGATCACAGGAGATATTATCATCCAGACGGCGATTTTCAAGGAGAATAAAAAGCAGGAACTTCCGCAAAATATTGTTTGGTTAGAGCAAGCTAATTATTTTCTACCAGTTGGAACAACCAAAGATATTGATCCAAAAAATGAAAAGTTGCTTATTAGTCAATCTAATAATCCATTTAATCAAGCAAAAAAGTATTTTTATATTTCGCCTTATACCAACAAGGCTGTCTATGCCGATAAATTCGAAGGCGCTTGGGTAACGACAAAAGTGGCTGAACCACCTGCTTTTTTGGCTAATAAGTTGAGAGAAGGTCTGGTTAAAAATAAAATCACCGTTTCTGGAAAAGTAACTCCCAAAATTGTTGACAGAGAACCGGAACCAAGAGAAATTTTGACGATTTACAAATCGCCGACTTTAGCTGAAATTGTCAATTATACCAACCAAAGAAGTGATAATGGTTATGCAGAAGCTTTGTTGAAGTCTAACGGTTTCCAGAAATTAGGCGACCAAACGGTAGAATCCGGAAGATTGGCTGTAACTGACCATTTACAATCTATCGGTTTCGATTTGAATGGACTGAATTATATGGACGGTAGCGGATTATCAAAAGCACATACTGTGACACCTATTTCTCAGGTTAAATTTTTGGCCAAGATGATGAAGTCGCCCTATTATAAAGAATATTTCGAATCTTTGCCTATCGCAGGACAATCTGGAACTTTGAAACATATGTTTATGGTGAATTCCAACGGACAAATTTTTGCTAAAACAGGAACTTTGAATGGTGTGAAATGTCTGGCTGGCTACATCAAAACAAGAAGTAACAAAACGCTGGCTTTTTCTTTATTGATTAACAAATTTTCAGGTTCTGTTGCTCAAGTAAAAGACAGAATGGAACAGTTGCTGGATCCGACTTTAGATTTGTAATAATCAATATTTTATAAATTAAAAACTCATCTCGTCAGGATGAGTTTTTTTTGTAGCTTTGAGGTAAAATTTTTAAATAAAATGAAACAATTTTACACATTAATAATTACTTGTTTAACGATTAATATTATTTTTGGCCAAATTCATAATATCGATCGAAAAGGGTTGATAGAATCTGAAAAAAGATCTGCTTCCCGTTCGATTCTGGATGTAAATGTGAATCCGAATACATTAAATTACGATTTGCAGTATGTTAGAATGGAATTAGATCTTGATCCTACACAGCAGTTCGTTTCCGGAACCATGACTTCTCATTTTAAGATGCTGGCAAATTCCTCTACTATTTATTTTGATTTGGCAAAGATTCTGACAGTTTCTACGGTAAAATATCACGGTCAGAATTTAACCTTTCAGCAATTGAGTTCAGATGAAATTAAAATTAATTTTCCAGTAGCTTTGACAGCTCAGACTACGGATTCTTTATCAATAACTTATAATGGAGTTCCTATTAATACCGGTGCCTTTGCCAGTTTTGAAGCAGGAACTACACCTGCCGGAGATCCGGTCTTGGCAACATTGTCTGAGCCTTATGGGGCAAAAGGTTGGTGGCCAACCAAACAAAGTATGAATGATAAAATAGAGAAGATGGATATCAAAGTGACCACTCCTGCTCAATATACAGTAGGTTCAAATGGAAAACTGATGTCCGAAACTATCTTAGGAAACGGAAAAAAGTTGACCTATTGGCAAACCAATTATCCAATTCCTGCTTATCTTTTTGCATTAGGAATTTCCAATTATACAAAAATGAATTCCACTATCACAACTACAGGAAGCTCGTTTCCTTTCCTGAATTATGTTTATCCAGCTTATGCGAATGCAAATACCCAGGCAAGTCTAGACTGGACAACAACTTGTATGCAGAATTTTGAAGACAACTTTGGATTATATCCGTATAGAGACGAAAAATATGGACATATGCAATTCAATTGGGGTGGTGGCATGGAGCATGCGACAATGACTTCAATGGTTAGTTTTGGTCAAGGCTTGATTTGCCATGAGTTAGCACATCAATGGTTTGGAGATAAGCTAACTTGTGGGACATGGAATGACATCTGGCTGAATGAAGGTTTTGCAACATTTGGTGAGCATTTAACTTATGAAAAATTATTAATGAGTCCTTCTCAGTTTCAAAATTATCTTGCAAATGAGATAAGTGATATCACAAGTATCCCGGACGGAAGTGTGTACGTTCCTGATTCTGGATTGAGTGATATCGGCAGAGTTTTCGACGGAAGATTAACTTATGCTAAAGGAGGTTTTGTTTTAAGGATGATAAAATGGATACTTGGTGATAGCCAGTTCTATACAATGCTGAAAGCTTATCAGAACAATCCTGCTTTTGCTTACAATTATGTAAAGACTAATGATTTCAGAGATTTTTTAAGTTCTTTTACAGGAAAAGATTTCACAGAATTTTTTAATGACTGGATCTATGGTGAAGGTTATCCGAGCTATCAGATCAGGTGGACTCAGAATGCCACAAGCAAAAAACTGACTTTTCGTGTTGGACAGACAAGAAGCAGTTCTACTGTCAGCTTTTTTGAGATGCCGCTTCCAATCAAAGTGACAGGATCTGGAGGACAAACCGCTTATTTTGTTTTGGATCATACTTCTAACAATCAATATTTCACACAAGATGTGACTTTTGATGTGACCAGTGTTGAATTTAATTATGAAAAACAAATCATTACAAAAGGTTCTACGGTGACAAAAGATAATAATCTGGCTGTTAATGATATCAATCAAAAAAATATTAGTGTCTATCCAAATCCGGCAAAATCTTTCATCAAAATTTCTGGTTTACATCAATCTGTGGATTATGAAATTCTTTCAATCGATGGAAAATTAATCAAAAAAGGAACTTCAAATCCAGATTCAGAAATCAATATTTCCACATTAATGAGAGGAACTTACATTTTGAAATTCAATAATCAATCAGTTAAGATTATTAAAGAATAACTCAAAAGTTAATTTATCACAAAAAAGCGCTTTATTAAAGCGCTTTTTTTATTTTTGTTAAAATCGAAAATCAATAAAAATGATATCACAAAAATTCCTTGAGAACATCACAAACGAATTGACAAACATAGAAAACGACGGGCTTTTCAAAAGAGAAAGAATCATCACATCACAGCAAAGTGCCGAGATAGAAGTTGCTGGGAAAAAACTTTTGAACTTTTGTGCCAACAATTATTTGGGATTATCCAATAACCCTGAAGTGATGAAAGCTTCGCAAGATGCAATAGATTCTCACGGTTATGGGATGTCGTCGGTTCGTTTCATTTGCGGAACTCAGGATATTCATAAAGATTTAGAAGCTAAGATTTCTAATTTCTTGGGAATGGAAGACACCATTCTTTACGCTGCTTGTTTTGATGCGAATGGTGGTGTTTTCGAACCATTGTTTTCAGAAGAAGACGCAATCATTTCTGATGAGCTGAATCACGCTTCTATTATCGACGGGGTGCGATTGTGTAAATCTGCAAGATACCGTTACAAAAACAATAATATGGAAGATCTGGAAGCACAATTAATTGCAGCTTCTGAAAAAAATCACAGATTCAAAATTATTGTGACGGATGGTGTTTTCTCAATGGATGGAATTGTAGCAGACCTAAAAGGTGTTTGTGATTTAGCGGATAAATATGATGCTTTGGTAATGGTGGATGATTCTCACGCAACTGGATTTATTGGTAAAACAGGTCGTGGCACGCACGAAGCTAATGATGTTATCGGAAGAGTGGATATCATCACTTCAACTTTAGGAAAAGCTTTGGGTGGTGCTTTGGGAGGATTCACTTCGGGAAAAAAGGAAATCATCGATATGTTGAGACAACGTTCTCGGCCATATTTATTTTCCAATTCATTAGCGCCTGGGATTGTTGGTGCGGCTTCCAAGGTTTTAGATATGATTTCTGATGATACTTCTTTGAGAGATAAAGTGATGGAAAATGCAGAGTATTTTCGAAAAGAAATGAAAGCTAAAGGCTTCGACATTCCAAACGGCGATGCAGCGATTGTCCCAGTGATGTTGTACGATGCAAAGTTAGCACAGGAAATGGCAGAAAAACTTTTAGCTGAAGATATTTACGTGATTGGATTCTTCTATCCCGTTGTTCCAAAAGGAAAAGCGAGAATCAGAGTTCAGCTATCAGCAGCTCATTCAAGAGAACATTTGGACAAAGCTATTATGGCTTTTGAGAAAGTAGGAAAAGAATTAGGAATTATCTAAAATAAAATCGCTTTCCAATTTTGAAAGCGATTATTTTTTTAACAAAAAACCAGCAAATCAAATTTGCTGGTTTATATTTTAAGAAGAAAATCTTAGGATTATTTCTTACCACCGTAAGCTTTGTCCTTGATTCTTGCTTTTTTACCTCTAAGGTCTCTGAAGTAGTAGATTCTAGCTCTTCTAACTTTACCTTGTCTGTTAACTTCAATTTTTTGAAGTGCAGGCATATTGATAGGGAAAACTCTTTCTACACCTACATCACCAGACATTTTTCTGATAGTGAAAGTTTTAGTAAGACCTGTTCCTCTCAATTGGATAACTGTTCCTTTGAAGAACTGAGTTCTTGTTTTGTTACCCTCTTTAATTTCTGTGTACACAGTGATGGTGTCACCGGCTTTGAATTCTGGGAATTCTTTTTTCGTAATGTACTTGTCTTGTACGTACTTTAATAAATCCATTTTTTATAATAAAAAATTTGTTTTGTCAAGCTAAGCAACATTCACGTCCTTCGTCAGAGGTTGATTAACAGGTTGCAAAAATATAAATAATTTTCATAACTGCAATACAATCTGAGAATTAAATTTCAATTATTTAATTTCCAGCAATTCTACATCAAAAACCAAAGTACTGTTTGGGCCAATTTCTTTGCTAACTTCTTGTTCCCCATAAGCCAAATGCGGCGGAATTGTAAACCTGAATTTACTTCCTACAGACATCAACTGCAAACCTTCTGTCCAACCTTTGATAACTCTGTTAAGAGGAAAAGAAGCTGGTTTTCCACGTTTTACAGAGCTGTCAAAAACTTTGCTTGTAATGGTCGTCCCGTGATAATGACATTTCACTGTGCTTTTAGCTGTTGGTTTTGGTCCTTCTGTTTCTACAAGGATTTCGTATTGCAAACCGCTTGGCAAAGTCGTTACGCTTTCTCTTTTTCCGTTTTCTACCAAATAATCCTGACCATCTCTCAGGTTTTTTTCAGCCAGTTCTTTTTTTCTTTTGAATAATAAATCCGCTACACCCATTTCTAAATTTTTTTCAAAGGTATTTATTCTCAGTCGATTCATCAAAAAATTGCAATTATTTCCCGTAACTTTGATGAGATAAGAAAAGATAAAACAATAGATTAGGAGCTTAATCCCGCTGTCCACTGTATCTTTTTTATTTTTTTACAAGTTTTGTCACTTCGATTGAATCGAAGTCCATAAAAAAATAAAAAAGGATGCCGTTCCCATCGGGGCTAGGTATTTCGTCAACGATTCAAGTTTTGTCATTAATAGTAAGATTTGTCAAAAGATTAAAATTAAAAGGATTAAAAAGTCAAAGTCAACAACCAGTTTGTCATTAAGTTTTACGTCTTCGCGAGCCTTAAAAATATTTTCAATAATGTCCAAAAAATCTTTGCGGACTTTGCATTAAAATTATTAGATAATACATTATGAACAAAGAAATCGAAAACAAACTCATCCACAAAAACACCAAACCAACAAGTATGAGAATTCTGGTCTACGATTTTCTGAATTCCCAACCATTCGCCACCTCACTATCCGAAATCGAAAATCATTTTCAGAATGCCGACCGAACCACCATTTACCGAACCTTGAAAACCTTCGAAGAAAAAGGAATCGTTCACAGCATTCAGGAAAATTCAACCACAAAATACAAGCTTTGCCACGATGATTGCGACGAGAAAACGCACAAAGACTGGCATCTCCATTTCTACTGCAAAATCTGCAAACAGACCACCTGCAAAGAAGATATTTCGTTCCCCGAAAGTATGAAAACCAATTTCAGGATTGATGAAATCAGACTTTTCGCCAAAGGCATCTGCGAAAATTGCCTCGAATCGACTTTCAACAATTAAGTAATTTGTATCAGCCTGAGGCTCTCGAAGATATCATTCCATAAAACTTTGCAATAGCATTGCATTTGCATTAGCAATATCTTTGTTAAAAATTATTTCGATATGGAAGAGTGTTGCAGTACAAAACCGAAGAAAGAACACAACCACGGAGCTCACGACCACAGTGACCACGACCATTCTCACGGTAATTCAAAAATTGCATTATACACCAGTTTAATCATATTTTTTTCTGGACTCATTTTGGATTTCTGGATTAAAGCCGGTTGGTTTACCAGCAATGGTTGGCTGAGATTTAGCTGGTATTTCGTGTCTTATATATTAGTGGCGTTCACAGTTTTCAAAGAAGCATTGGAACTGGCAAAGAAATTAGATTTCTTCAATGAGTTTTCTTTGATGGGAATTGCTACTATCGGAGCATTTGCAATTGGCGAATTTCCGGAAGGTGTTGCGGTAATGCTATTTTATACAATCGGCGAAATGTTCCAGGAATCCGCTGTTAATAGGGCTCGAAATAATATCAAATCATTATTAGATGTTCGTCCAAAAGAAGCCACGGTTTTCCGGGATGGAAATTGGAAAACCATTTCTCCGGAAGATGTCAAAATCGGGGAAAAGATTCAGGTGAAAGTAGGAGAGAAGATTCCGTTGGATGGTGTTTTGTTGTCAGAAAAAGCAAGTCTCAACACATCAGCTTTAACAGGTGAAAGCAAACCCTCATCAATCCAAAAATCAGAAGAAGTTCTTGCCGGAATGTTGAACCTCGACCAAGTCATCGAAATCGAAACGACCAAATTATTTGAAAATAGTTCGATTGTAAGGATTCTCCAAATGGTTCAGGATGCAAGTTCCAGAAAAGCCAAAACCGAATTATTCATCAGAAGATTTGCGAAAATCTATACACCTATTGTCTTCTTTTTGGCACTTTTGGTGACACTTATTCCATATCTTTTTGTTGAGAATTATGTTTTCAGAGATTGGCTATATAGAGGTTTGGTCTTTTTGGTTATTTCTTGCCCTTGTGCTTTGGTGATTTCGATTCCGTTGGGATATTTTGGCGGGATTGGTGCCGCTTCCCGAAACGGAATTTTGTTCAAAGGTTCTAATTTCCTTGATATCATTGCGAATGTTACGACTGTAGTGATGGACAAGACAGGAACATTGACGAAAGGTGTTTTCAAAGTTCAGGATATTGTTCCGGAGAACATTTCGAAAGAAGATTTTCTTTCCATTTTATCTTCTGTTGAGAGTCATTCTACGCATCCGATTGCAAAAGCCGTTTCAGAGTTTCACCCTTCTGATCAGATTCCCGAATCTGTAGAGGAGCTTTCCGGAAAAGGAATCAAGGCGGTTATTAATCAGCAAAGAATTCTTGCCGGAAATACAAAGCTTCTGAAAACTTTCAATATCAATTATCCGGAATTCTTGGAAGAAATTGTTGAGACAACAGTTGTTTTAGCTATTGATAACGAATATAAAGGTTACATCACAATTTCTGATGAAGTAAAAGAAGATTCAGAATTGGCAATTAATCAATTGAAAAATAATGGCATAAAAACGGTGATGTTAAGCGGAGATAAAGATTCTCTGACTCAAAATATTGCTAAAAAACTAGGAATCGATTCTGCTTTTGGAGGCTTGCTTCCGGAAGGAAAAGTTGAAAAACTGGAAAATTTGAAAAGCAATCCGAAAGAAGTTGTCGCTTTTGTTGGAGACGGAATCAACGATGCGCCCGTTTTAGCTTTGAGTGATGTCGGAATGGCAATGGGAGGATTAGGTTCCGATGCTGCGATTGAAACTGCGGATGTTGTCATTCAGACAGACCAACCTTCTAAAATTGCAACCGCTATCAAAATTGGGAAAGCCACCAAGAAAATTGTTTATCAAAATATCGGTTTGGCTTTTGGAGTCAAAATTATCGTATTGATTTTAGGCGCTGGAGGATTAGCGAATATGTGGGAAGCGGTTTTTGCAGATGTTGGTGTTGCGCTTTTGGCGATTCTAAATGCGGTCCGGATCCAGAATATGAAGTTCGGTTAATCTAATTTGTTTTACATAATTTAATTACGCTCGCAGATTTGGCGGATTTAGCAGATTTTTCATCTGCATAATTTGCTAAATTTGCGAGAAGAATTAACTGCTTCAGATTTATTTTAAAAAAGTAATCTACAAACCATATCCGATCATTTTTCAATTATCCTCGGAAAAAACTTAATTTTTCAAAATCATTTGTCCACTGAGAAAATAGTTTTATCTTAGTTGAAAATGAAATTATGTTAAGAACTGCCGTGTTTTGTACACTTTTATTGTCTCAATTTGGGACAGCTCAAGGCTTTTTAAAGACTCAAGGTCAAAAAATTGTCAATTCTAAAGGAGAAAATGTTTATTTAAAAGGTCTCGGACTGGGCGGTTGGATGCTTCAGGAAGGCTATATGCTGAAGACGGCGGATTTTGCAGGACCTCAATATCAAATCAAAGAAAAGATTGCAGAAGTAGCAGGTGAAGATGGAAAAGACGAATTCTACAAAGCTTATCTCAAAAATGGGATTACCAAAAAAGACATCGATTCTTTAGCAAAATGGGGATTCAATTCTATAAGACTTCCAATGCATTATAATCTTTACACTTTACCAATCGAAAAAGAACCTGTGAAAGGACAGAATACTTGGTTGGAAGAAGGTTTCCAAATGACGGATAATCTTTTGAAATGGTGCGAGGATAATAAAATCTATTTAATTCTTGACCTGCACGCTGTGCCTGGCGGGCAAGGAAACGATGCTAATATTTCGGATAACGACAAGTCAAAACCAAATCTTTGGGATAGTGAAGAGAACCAGAAAAAAACCATTGCACTTTGGAAAAAGCTAGCGGAACGCTATAAAGATAAGGAATGGATTGGCGGCTACGATTTGATTAACGAACCTAACTATCCGTTCACAGGAAAAAATCCGAATGGAACCGACGAGATGTCCAACGCGCCACTTTGGAAGCTTCAGAAAGATATTACGGAAGCCATTCGCCAGGTTGATAAAAAGCATATCATCATTCTCGAAGGTAACGGTTGGGGAAATAATTACAATGGTTTGCCAAAACTTTGGGATGATAATTTGGTTTTGAGTTTTCACAAATATTGGACAACTAATTCTCAAGATGCTATCCAGAATATTATCGATTTAAGGGAAAAATTAAATGTTCCGGCTTGGTTAGGCGAAACCGGAGAAAATTCCAACGTTTGGTTTACCGAACTCAATCAGTTGTTATTGAAAAATAATATCGGTTATGCTTATTGGCCAATGAAAAAGATTGACAATATCGCGGGTGTAACCAATGTAAAAATCACTCCAGATTATCAGAAGTTATTGAATTACTGGAAAAATGGAGGACAAAAGCCGACAAAAGAATTCGCCAAGAAAACATTGATGAAGATTGCTGATAATTATAAATTGGAAAATGTAGAAGTGAAGAAGGATGTCATCGATGCATTGTTCCGCCAGGTGAATGATGAGAGCACAAAACCTTACAAAAACCATAAAGCGCCGGGAAGAATCTTTGCGACGGAATATGATTTGGGAAGATTTGGAAGCGCTTATTCTGATAACGATTTCCAAAATCTTTGGGTGAGTAATGGAACTCATACAGAATGGAACTCCGGAAATAAAATGAGAAATGATGGCGTTGATATCTACGCTTGTAATGATAAAATCACCAACAAATACTATGTTGGGAAAACTGAAAAAGGAGAGTGGGTGCAATATACTGTGAATAGCAATCTGGCTAAGAAGTATAAGTTGAACATCAGATATAATAATGAATCCACTCAAGCATCTGAATTGGTCATCAAAACAGAAAATGGTGATGATTTGGGCAATATAAAATTAGCTCCAACCGGAAAAGTCTGGAAAACAGTTTCTGTAAATAATATCAACTTAACGAAAGGAGAAAACAAACTCAGATTGTACTTTGAAGCTGGAAATGCTAATCTTAATTACTTCGAACTTCAATAAAAAATTAAATTTTAAACAAACCAATAAAACCGAATGTTGAAAAATGTTCGGTTTTTTCTTTGTAAGACAAACTTTGGCTTGATATTGTATAAGGTAATTTGTTGTAATAAATTAATTTGTAAATTAGAAAGAAGAATTTTCGTAACAATCACGATTTTTTTTTGACTACTTAATAAAACTAAACTATGAACAAATTCTTTTCTTTAATCTTTCTGTTCTGTTTTTCATTTGTTTTTTCCCAAAGCACGCTGAGTGTTTTTAGAGCGGACAATCATAAACCTATCAAAGGCGCAAAAATCTATTGCAACAACCAGTATATAACGGAAACCGATGAGAAAGGTGTAGCCACTTTCACAACCAAATGTTCCAAAGTAGATGTGGAAATCAATGGATTTATTGGGGACGAAGTGGTTGTTGACAAAATAATGGAATTGGAACTGGACAGACAAAACGCCAAAACCCACGAGATAGAAGGTGTTGTACTTTCCAACGAAAGCGACCCGAGAGCTTTGGCAATCATAGATAAAGTTTTCCGAAGTTTTAAAGATAATTCTCCTAATGCATTAGATTCTTATTCCTACAAGTCGTATGAGAAAATGTCTTATGATGTAGACGAAGACAGCATCAGAGAGTACAGAAAGTTCATAGACGCAAGAGAAGATTCATTATCAAAGCTTCCGAATCGTGAGTTTGCCCAGAAAGATAAAAAGAAAAAAGATTCGATAGAAGGTGAACAGATGATGTCGGTTATCAAGGACAGCAAAATGTTTCTTTGGGAACGTGCGATGCAGTTTTTGTATTCTAAAAAATATGGCGAGAAAGTCAATATCCTGGATAATAGAATCTCCGGCTTGAAAAATCCTGTTTATGAGATGCTGGCTCTGAGATCCAACAGAGACAAAATCCCAAGAGAAATCCTTCCTGAAAACAGAAGCCTTTATAGATATTTCTTAACAGACTCCATCGATATTGATGGCAGAGAGAATTTCGTTATCCGGTTCCGTCAGGTGGATTACAAAGTGCCTGTTAACCGTAGAAAATACAACGGTTATCTGTACATCGACAAAGAAACTTATGCCATCAAAAAAATCGAGAGTAATAGTAAAGTAAGAACAGACGGAAGCATCACTTCGGTTTGGATTCCGATTCAAAACAAATGGTTTCTGAAGACCGAGAACCTTAAAATCAAAATGGGTTCATCAGAATTTTCGACAGTTAAAAAGAAAGACAACGAGACGGCTGAAGAGAAAAAAGAGCGATTATCCAAAACCAAAAGATTTGGGAATTATGCTTATATGAAAGCCGATTATTTCGATTTCCAAACGCCTGTAGAACTCAAAGCATCGCAGTTTAGTGGCTATACAATGGGCGTTCAGAATGCAGATGGAACATTGTTGGATCAATACAGAACCGATAGTCTTACAACCAGGGAAAAGCAGACTTATGTCAAGATTGACAGTCTCGGGAAAAAATATACGCTGGACAGCAAAGTCAAAGTTTTAACGGCATTACTCAGAGGAAAATTCACGGTGGGACTGGTAGATATTGATCCTTTACAAACCAAATACAATCGTTACGAAGGTTTCAGATTAGGCGCTGGCTTTAAGATGAATGAGCGTTTCAACCGTTACATTTCGCCTGATGTTTATCTGGCTTACGGCTTCAAGGACAGAGATTGGAAGTACGGTGCAGGGATCGACTTCCGAACCACTTTGGAAAGAAATTCTTTCTTCCGAATCGAATATTTCCACGATGTGGCCGCTTCGGGGAGGTTCAGCCAAAATCTTTGGAATATGAAGATGTCCATCAATAATACGGGAATGTCTATTCAGAACGATAAATATTATAAATATGACGGTTTCCGCGCAGGTTATGAAATCGATCTTTCTAATTCTTTAACTTTAAATGTCTCTGCAAAAAGACAGACCGAAGAAGCAGGATTCGATTATCAGTTTATGAATCAGTCCGGGCAGTTTACGACATTCAGCTCGTTGGCGACGATCAAATTCTCTCCGAATAGTAAAAACATTATGACGCCTGCCGGAAAATATACATATGACCAGAACTTTCCGGAGGTCTATTTCAACTATGAACAAGGCTACAAAACTTTGGGCGGCGATTTCAATTATAGCAGACTGGATGTTCTGTACACACATCAGTTCAGGACTATTTTAGGAAATACCGGGACAAGAGTTTATGGTGGTTATTATCTAGGCGAAGCACCAATATGGCACGCTTTCGAAATGGGTGGTTTGGATTCTAATAAGAATACAGGCATCTTATCCAATTTCAATTTCACGACCTATCTTGGATTCGCTACGATGACTGCAGGGAAATATTTCAATGATAAGTTTGCCGGCTACTTTATCACGCATCGCATTCCTTGGTATTTCAAGAGTTTTGGTAAGAACACGTCCAGTTTTGATGTTATTTATAAAGGTGTGATTGGTAATATGAAAAACCCGGAATATCATCAGTTCGAATTTTCGCCTTTGGATCATCTGTACCAGGAAGTCGGTTTCGAATACAACAACTTCCTGAGTTCCCGTTTTAATTTAGGTTTCTTTTACAGAGTCGGGCATTATGCCAATAACAATTTTAAAGATAATTTTGCAGTCCAGCTCAAGCTCAAACTTCTAGAATTTTAAAAATGAACGATCTATTCAAGCAACAGGTTTATGAAGTTGCCAGATTGATTCCCAAAGGTCGGGTGTCTACATACGGTGCTATTGCAAAGGCAGTGGGTTATCCCAATCATTCCCGCCACGTGGGCAATGCGATGGGTGGCTGTCCCAAAGATGTTCCGGCGCACAGGGTTATCAGCAGTTCCGGGAAATTATCTGTCCCATCGTTCCGGGAAAGGTTGGAAAAAGAAAATGTGGTGGTACAGGAGAACTGGAAGATCAAAGATTTTAAATCCCTTTTTTGGGATCCATTGGAGGAATTATAATTAATAAATGTCCCTTAGTTACGAGCTAAGGGATTTTCTTTTTCATAATTAATGACAGAAATTGACTCCTATTTATAATGAAATTAATCTCAAAAAAGACCCTTTCGCAAGTCCTATGAATAGGACATTTGAGAAGACACTTAAAAACAACTTGATGTTTTGATGAAAAGATCAAGTTGTTTTAATCAAAAGGTCAAGATGTTTTTTATAAAACGACTTGTTGTTTTTCATTCTGTTTGTAGATTTTTATCTACAGATGGAAAATATTAATTCAATTTGCTTTTTTGTTTAATTAAAATTTATACATTTATCTCATTCAATAAAATTTAATTTTTAATTAAAAACACAAACAATGTCTATTAAATTTAATGTAGTTCCGCGGAAAAATCCAAGAGATTTGGAAGCACCAGCAAAGTATTACGCCAATATCGTGGGTGATGGCAAAACCACTTTGTCTGATCTTGCAAAGCACGCCAGTACAATGTCCACTGTTTCAAAAGCCGATATCCTTGCCGTTCTGGAAAGCACTTTCGAGAAGATTGCTCAGGATGTAGCCGATGGTAAAATTGTTTACGTAGGAGAATATTTCACCTTGCAAGCTGGCGGATCTAGTGTGGGTGCAGAAACAGAGAAGGAAGTGACGGCTGCCAATATCAAAACTGTAAAAGCGGTGTTCCGCCCCGGTAAAATGATAAAAGATGCTTTGAAGCTGGCCACGTTCCAGAAGAAAGGCTAAGTTTTTTGGTTGATGATTTTCCCGCAGATCTCATAGTATTGGTTGGTGGATTGTACTGTCTTAATCATTTGTGTTTTTTTGCTATTTTGGTCTGCGGGATTTATTTCTTAAAATATAACTTAATAAAAAAAGCCATCTCTATTGAGATGGCTTTTTGGTTGATATTCGTGATGAGACTTTATTTAAAAGCTTCAATTGTTTTGTTGATGGCATCAATCTGTTGATTGATGGTTGGGCTGTTCGGATTGTTTTTCAGAACTTCCATTTTCTTGTTCAGACCGTCTTTCAGCATTTGTACAATCATCATTTTCACTTGTGGATTGTCCGGCATTTGAGATTTTGCCTGAACCAAAACTTTAGTTACTTTCTCAGTCGCTTTCAGGTTGTCAGAACTCATAATCCAATTGTATCCTTCCTCAGCAGATTTACCTAAAGTCGGATCCTGGAATTTGATAAAAGGGTAGAAGGCAACCGTTGTCCCGATAGCCGGCATCTGTTTTTCTATCTTTTTAGATACAATAAGTGGAAGTAATTTTGAAATCAAATCATCTGAGGCACCGTCCAGATCAATGTTTTCAATAGATGCTGCTGCTTTTGACGGATCCAATTCTGCAATTCCTGCCAATGAAGAACTTTTTACAGCATTAGAAACAGCATTCAATCCTTTTTCATAGATAGAACTGTACTTAGCATTTTTAGTTTTTGCTAAAGCTGAAATTGCTGCTGCCTGAACCAGAGTTTTCGGATCATTAGAAGCCAATTTTTCGACCTCAACAGTCAAAACTTTTGCTTGTTCAGGAATCGTTAAATCGATTTGTTCCAATGCTTGTTCTCTGATTCTGAAGAAAGGATCTTTCAATGCTGCTGCCAACAATTTGATGCCTGCAGGATTTTTCCCAGCATCTTCTTTAATATTGCTTAGAGCGATGGATTTGCTCTTGTATTCTTTAGATCCCGTGAACTGAAGGAAACTTTGTTCTGGTGTTTTAGTCTCCGTAATATCTGCAACCAGGATTCCGTCAGCATTGATATTAATCAAATCAGGTGTTTTAGAAGAATCAAAAGTGAAGGTATTTTTCGCCTTGGCATCTACCCAAACTTGTTTTCTGATTGGTTTTCCGTTATCATACACATCAATTGCCAAAGGAAACTCAAAAGGCTGATCCTGAGATTGATTGATGACCACAGTTACTTGCTTTTTAACAGGTTCGTAAGTTGAAGTATAGCTCAATTTCGGATGTCCGCTTCCGAAATACCATTGATTGAAGAACCAGTTCAAATCTTTTCCAGACACTTTTTCGAATGCTAATCTTAACTGATGTGCTTCGGCATTGCCATATTCATACGTTTTTAGATAGTCATTCATTCCGGCAAAGAAAGCATCATCACCAAGATAATTTCTCAACATATGAAGAATTCCACCACCTTTCTGATAAGTTACCAAGTCGAAAACATCTTCACGGGAAGCATAATCGAATCTCACCAAATCCTTTTTGAAATCTGCAGGATTATGAATGTAATGGTTCACATCTTCCATCTGGTGATAATCGGCTTGATCTTTTCCGTACTTATATTCGTTCCACAGATATTCTGAATAGTTGGCAAAAGATTCGTTAACCGTTAAGTTACTCCAGCTTTCTGCTGTAACCAAGTCTCCAAACCAGTGGTGGAACAATTCGTGAGCAATGGTATCTTCCCATTTATTCTCATCGATTAGTTGTCCAGGTTTCTGAAGAATATCACTTCCGTGAAGCGTTGCCGTTGTATTTTCCATTGCTCCGGAAACATAGTCTCTTCCTGAGATTTGCGCATATTTTGCCCAAGGATAATCATAGCCTAACTTCTTAGAAAAGAACTCAATCATTTCCGGCGTGTTTCCGTAAATCTGTTTTGCATAAGGCTCATATTCCTTTTCGATGTAATAATCGACAGGAATATTTCTCCATTTATCCTTCACAATAGCGTACTCTCCAACGCCCATAAAGAAAAGGTAAGTTGAATGTCTTTTATCCATCACCCAATGGTCGGTTCTCATATTTCCGGATTCTTTTTGAGAATCTTTCAGAATACCGTTGGAAAGGGTAACATATTTATCAGGAACAGTCATATAGATTTCCTGAGTTGTTTTCTGGTTGGATTTATCAATTGTAGGGAACCAGGCTGAAGAAGATTCTGTTTCACCCTGAGTCCATATTTGAGTTGGTTTATCTGGGTCTTTGCCCTGCGCATTGATGAAATAAAGACCTTTTGCATCGCTGATTGCTTTGCTTCCCTCTTGTTTTACTTCATTCGGACGGGCTGTATATTTGATGTAAACTGTGTAATCCTGATTCTTCTGATATGTTTTATCAAGGGTGATTTTCAGCTCATCGTTTTTATAATCGAATTTAAGAGGGGATTTAGAACCATTTTTGTCCAAAGCTACTTCGTGAATCAACATTCCTTTTGCATCAAGAACCAATTCGTTGGTCGCATAGAAAAACGGACTTGCAGTCAGCCATTCTTCGCCATTCATTTGTTCTTTCTGATAATCGAAATTGACTTTCAGTTTGGTATGTTTTAGCTCTGTAGTTTTGGTATGAGTTGCTCTGTAAGGAACGTTTCTGCCAGAAGTTTCCGTCTGTGCAAAAGTGATATTTGAATTAAAAATTGCACCTAGAAAGAGTGCCGCAATGAATATTTTTTTCATTCTTCCGAATTTATCTCGTTGATTATTTTAAATAATTATCTGTATTGATTTTTAGATAATTGTTACAAAAAAAGTGAAGGTTTCGGGCTTCACTATGTATTTATTTTCCTAAAAGTTTTGTTACATTTTCAGGATTACCTTTTGAAGGTAAAAATAATAAGATTTCAACAGAATCAGTTTGAATATCAAAATATACTTTCACTTGTTTCTTTCCTAATAAAGCAAATCTTAATTGCTGTCCGAATCTACTGTAGGATAAGAAATTATTTTATCATTCAATGATTGTTTAAATCTTTTCAAATCTGTTTTGAATAGTTTTAATTCTTTTTGAGTCCAGCGATAATTCAAAAAATCAGTTATTTCCTGGAGGCTTTTAATAGCTTCCTTTGAAAAAACTATTTTCATTTTTTATTAAAAATAGAATCAATTAATTCATCTGAAAACTCTTCATATTCTCCGTTTTTGATTTGGTTTCTGCTTTGTTCAATTAATTGCTTAAACTCGTCAGAACTTTCAATCTCTTCCCAGGAATAAGTTTTATTATCCTCAGTAATCTCAACATTCTTCACCCCTTTTATCTGAGACAAAAGTTTTTTAATGAAAGGAACATCTGCATATTCTTCTAAACTGATTCTAATTTCCATAATTTCAGGATTTTAATCAAAGTTAATGAAATTATTACTAAAATTATATCGCCACCGGCGCTTTAATCCCCGGATGCGGATCATAATTTTCCAAAGTGAAATCTTCAAAATCAAAATCAAAAATATTTTTGATTTCCGGGTTCAGTTTCATTGTTGGTAAAGGTCTGGTTTCTCTCGAAAGCTGTTTCTGAACCTGCTCAAAATGATTGTTATAAATATGAACATCGCCAAAAGTATGAACATAATCGCCAACTTCAAGTCCTGTCACCTGCGCCACCATCATCAATAAAAGAGCATAACTCGCAATATTGAAAGGAACCCCCAGGAAAACATCCGCACTTCTTTGGTACAATTGAAGCGATAATTTTCCATCAGCAACATAAAACTGAAATAGAGCGTGACAAGGTGCTAAAGCCATATTCGGGATTTCAGCAGCATTCCAGGCAGAAACAATTAATCTGCGGGAATCCGGATTTTTTTTGATTTGCTCAATGACTTCGGAAAACTGGTCAACCACTTTTCCGTCGGCTCCGCTCCAGCTTCTCCACTGTGCTCCGTAAACAGGACCTAAATCCCCGTTTTCATCTGCCCATTCGTCCCAAATAGAAACGCCGTTGTCTTTCAGATATTTGATATTCGTATCACCTTTGATGAACCATAGCAATTCATAAATAATAGATTTCAAGTGAACCTTTTTCGTCGTTACCAAAGGAAACCCTTTCGACAAATCATAACGTAGCTGGTAGCCAAAAACACTGCGTGTTCCTGTTCCTGTTCTGTCGGTTTTATCGGTTCCGTTATCTAAAATATGCTGAAGTAAATCAAGGTAGTTTTGCATTTTGAAAGCTAATAATTAGGATTACAAAATAAAGAATTTTAAATTTAAAAAGCATCCAAAAACACAAATATTAGTAATAGAAAAAAGCATCCACAAAAAGTGAATGCTTCCTAAAATATGTATTTCTAAATGTTAAATCGCTGTATAACCGCCGTCAACAAGATGATAACCACCAGTCATAAAAGACGATTTATCAGAACTTAGGAAAAGAACCAATTCTGCAACTTCTTCCGGTCTTCCCAATCTTCCCATCGGATGCTTAGAAATCAAAGCTTCTTTCATATCTCCGCTTGCACTTTCCAAAAGTGGTGTTTCGATATAAGCTGGACCGACTGCATTGCAACGGATATTTTTCTGTCCGTATTCCGCTCCAATGTTTTTGGTTAAACCAACAACTGCGTGTTTTGAAGTCGTGTAAGCCGAAGAAAGCGGTGCCGCAACTGTTCCGTGGATGGATGCGATATTGACGATAACGCCGCCGCCGTTTTTCTCCATTTGGGTTAATTCATATTTACAGCCATAAAAAACGCCGTCAAGATTCACATCAAGAACTTTTTTCCAACTGTCGATGCTGTAATCGCCGGTTAATTTTTGTTCGCCACCAATTCCTGCATTGTTGCAGGCAATATCTAATCTTCCGTAAGCTTTTACAGTCGCATTGACAAGTGCTTCAACTTGTTCAGGATTCGAAGTATCTGCTTTTACAAAAGTCGCTTCTCCGCCTTCTGATTTTATTTCTTCAACTGCCGATTTTCCGTGTTCTTCATTGATGTCGGAAACGATAACTTTTGCGCCTTCTTTAGCGTATAATTTTGCGATTGCCAGTCCAATTCCTGAACCTGCACCTGTAACCAAAGCTACTTTATTGTCTAGAATTTTCATAATAAATGTACTATTAATTGATATTAAAGTTACAAAAATGATGCAAACGAAACCCCTAAATCGTTAATTATTTCATAAATGTTTCTTTTTGAAGCAATAGTAAAATTTGTAGTCGGAAAAATCTTGGTTTTCTTCTATAAAATCCGTCGGTTCGTCTAATAGATTTGATATTATTTTTTATATGAGACAACTTTGTTCCCGTAAAACAGACGAACAATGCAAAAATATCTCATCATAACGCTTTTCATCGGAATCCTTGCTCCGGCTCAAAAAGTATGGACGCTTGAGGATTGTCTTGATTATGCTGTAGAAAACAACATTACCGTGAAAAAAACGGTTTTGGACAAGACAACTGCTTCCTTGAATTATCAACAGCAGAAAAATAACAAACTTCCGACAATCTATGGCTCTTCATCGATTGGTTTAACGAATGGTTCCAGTATCGACCCTATTACGAGTTCATTTGTGAACCAGAATATTTTGTCAAATAGTTTCGGTTTAAGTGGCAATATGACGATTTATCAGGGGAATAAACTGAATCTTCAAATCGAACAGAATAAAATGATTCTCGACCAGTCTTCATTATATCAGAAACAAGCTGAAAACAATATCGTTTTGAATGTTTTGAATGCTTACTTACAAGCTTTATATTATTATGAAGGAATCGAAAGTGCAAAATATACAGCAAGTTCTTCCGCTCAGGAATTGAAACTAACTCAGACCAAATTTAAAAACGGAGCGATTTCGAAATTGGATTTGGCGGATGTTGAAACTCAGGATGCGCAGAATCAATACACGGTTGTGAACAGTGAAAATCTTTACAATCAACAGGTTTTGAAACTGAAACAATTATTGGAACTCGACCCAAGTGTTGATTTTCAAATCGAAAAAATAAAACTGACGGATTTAATGGAATCCATTCCGGATAAACAACAGGTTTTTGCTCAAGCCATAGAAAATCTTCCGGATTTGAAAATTTATGATTCCCAAAACGAGATTCTTGCAAAAGCACTTGAAATCACAAAAGCAGGTTACAAACCGACACTTTCTGCAACGGCAGGATTGAATACAGGTTTTACGAGCACCCAGGATTATAGTTATTTTACTCAAATTAAAAACAATTTCAACAAATCAGTTGGCTTATCTCTCAACATTCCGATTTTCTCGAAAAAGCAAAATGATACGAATGTCAAACTAGCTCAAATCGATATTGAACAGAATAAACTCGATAAAATAAGTGCAAGCAAAACTTTGTATTCATCCATTGAAACAGCTTGGCAGAACGCAATAGCGAATCAGGCTCAGCAAAAATCATCGAAAGTGGCAAGAGACAATGCAAAACTCGCTTATGATTTGGCCAGTAAAAAATATGAATTCGGTGGTTTGACAACAACGGAATTGGCGGTAAGCAGAAACACGTATCTGACGAATGAGCAAACGTATCTTCAGTCAAAATATATGGCAGTTTTGTACACACAGTTACTGAATTTTTATCAAGGAAAAACTTTGACAACGAACTAAACTTAAATCTCTAAATAAAAATAAACTTGTTTATTCCTTAAATATTAAACATTAAGAATTTTAGAAAATTAAAATTGAATATTTAAGAATTGATAAATCAATCTGAATAAGAATATTAAGGCATTTAACTTAAATACTTAATGTTTAAAAACAGAAAAAAGAAATTAAAAATCCAGAGCTAT
Source organism: Epilithonimonas zeae (assembly GCF_023278365.1). NCBI lineage: Bacteria > Pseudomonadati > Bacteroidota > Flavobacteriia > Flavobacteriales > Weeksellaceae > Epilithonimonas > Epilithonimonas zeae. The sequence goes on from NZ_CP075338.1 coordinate 143,328, forward strand.
GAATCCAAAATATAAAAAATACTTCAAAAATTCCATTATCGTTCTTGTTTCAGCGATTGTTATTTTCTTCGTTTACAAATTTTTCTCAGCGGAAAAAAATGCCAATATCACGGTTCAGACGGTGAAATTATCAAAGCAGGATGTTACAACTTCGGTTACGGCAACGGGAACTGTAGAACCAGTTGATACGGTTCAGGTGGGAACGCAGGTTTCTGGTTTGATTGATAAAATTTATGTCGATTACAACAGCGTTGTGAAAAAAGGACAGCTTTTGGCAGAAATTGATAAAACCAATCTTCAGGAATCGGTGAACAATGCTTTAGCTCAATATAATTCGGCGCTTAACAATCTGAATTATTACCAGCAGAATTACAACCGTCAAAACAGTATGTACAAAGCTGGGGTTATCAGCAAAGCCGACTACGAACAAGCTTCTTATCAGGTGAAAAATGCGGAACAAACAGTTAATCAAAGCAGAACAACACTTTCGCAGGCGAGAACCAATTTGAGTTATGCTAATATCTATGCGCCGATTGACGGTGTTATTATGAGCAAAGAAGTGGAAGCAGGACAAACTGTCCAAGCAAGTATGACGACTCCGACGCTTTTCACGATTGCAAAAGATATTACGAAAATGCAGGTTCAGGCAGATGTGGATGAAGCCGATATCGGAAATGTTGCAGACGGACAAAGAGTCACTTTCACAGTGGATGCGTTTCCCGAAATGGAATTCAAAGGAACAGTAAGACAGCTTCGTTTAAGTCCGAAAACTTCGTCCAATGTTGTGACTTACACCGTAATTATCGATGCTGATAATTCCGAAGGAAAACTGAAGCCTGGTTTAACGGCAACGATTACGATTTTCACTCAGGAATTAAAAGGTACAAATACGGTTCCCGCTTCGGCAATCGCTTTCAGTCCTGATACGGAAACTTTGCAGAAATATTATCAGCAAAATCAAATCACGGCGAAAATTCCTGAAATCAAAACAGGAAAAGGCAAAGAAAAATACATTTGGATTAAGAATAATGACGGAAGTCTTTCCCAAAAACAAATCACAATCGGAATCAATGACGGAATCAATATTCAGGTGGTTAGCGGACTTACAGGAAACGAACAAATCGTAACCTCACTTGACGAACAGACAGAACCAGTTGCAAAATCGAGCGGAGACGGAAACAGTCCATTTATGCCGAAAAGACCTAGCAATAACAACAAAAAGTCAAGTTCAAACCAAGGTCCACCGAATTAATATTAATTCAAAGTTTTGAGTTTAAAGTTCAATGTTAAACTCAAAACTGAAATCAATAAACCTTAAACTTAGAACTTTAAACCTTGAACTAAAAGAAATGAAACCCATCATCAAAATAGAAAACCTGAAACGCGAATTCAAAATGGGCGACGAAATCGTTCACGCTTTGAAAGGTATTGATTTGACTATCAACGAAGGCGAATTTGTGACGATTATGGGAACCAGTGGTTCGGGAAAATCAACATTCCTTAATGTTTTGGGATGTCTCGACCAGCCGACTTCAGGAACTTACGAACTGGACGGCGTTTTGGTCAAAGATTTAAACAAAAACCAACTGGCGGAAATCAGGAATACCAAAATCGGATTCATATTTCAGTCCTACAATTTATTGGCTAGAACCAGTGCGCTGGAAAACGTAGAACTGCCTTTGCTCTACAATTCCAAAGTGTCGGCGGAAGAGAGAAGAGAGCGTGCTGTGAAAGCCTTGAAACAGGTCGGTTTGGAAAGCAGAATGGGACACGTTCCGAGTCAGCTTTCAGGCGGGCAACAACAGAGAGTTGCGATTGCGAGAGCCTTGGTCAATCATCCGATAATCCTTTTGGCAGACGAAGCAACCGGAAATCTTGACACCAGAACTTCCTACGAAGTGATGAATCTTTTTCAGGAACTCAACGACCAAGGAATTACGATTGGATTCGTAACGCACGAGGACGACATAGCGAGATTCAGCAAACGAACCGTGATTTTGCGGGACGGATTAATCAAGGAAGACAAAACCGTAGAAAACCGACTGATTGCCAAAGACGAATTAATAAAACTTCCAAAAGCAGAATAATTTTTTGGGTAGCTAATCCGCCTTCCGCTCCCAATCTTTTTTGCAGACGATTTTGGTCTAAATAGAACTTGAAGGTTGGCAAAAAAGGATTTCCGCTCAAGTCGGGCTACGAGAGATTCAATGTTAAATGCAGTGTTTGTCATTCAGAACAAAACAAAGATGAGTGTAGACTCTCAAAATAAAAAGACAACGAAATAATAAACTTGTTCAAATATATTTAGAAACCAATGAAGATGAATTAATGAAGTAAACTTTTTGCAAACCCACAATGCCGATGAAAATGCCGAAGCAATGTAGCAGGAAAATGAACCAGATAATGAAATGATTATGAAGAAGTCAGGTTTGCAGAAAGTTTTTTTTGAAGAAGCCGTAGACTTCAATATGAATAGCCGCGGGTAAAACCCCTGGAATTGAAAAAATAGATTTCAAGAACCCGATAGGGTTCAATCCCAATAGCCATAAGTTTCAACCTATGGAAAAAAATGAAGAGGAATTAATGTTGTGAACTTTTTGCAAACCTATAATGCAGACGAAAATGTAGAAGCAATGAAGCTGAAAAAATGAACCAGACAATGAAAAGAGTAATGAAGAAGTCAGGTTTGCAAAAAGTTTTTTTTAACGTACAACTAATCGACATAGGATTTGGAGGCGTTAAGAAATTTTGAAGAATTTACGTCAAGAAAATTCTACTGTTTGAAGCCGATGCTGGAAAAGCGGAGGAGGCAAGTTTTAGAATTTTTAGGAAATTATTTAAAATTTTAGCCGTAGAATCCAAGTCTTGAACTTTTAGTTCTTTTGTTTCAAGACAAAAGAACTTAAATAAAAAAATAATCAAAATGAATTTCATCAATTTATTAAAAATAGCCTGGAAAGCCATTCTCCTCAATAAAACCAGAGCAATGTTGACGATGCTCGGAATCATCATTGGTGTGGCTTCAGTGATTGCAATGTTGGCAATTGGAGAAGGCTCCAAAGAAAGCATCAAGAAAAATATTTCCAGTATGGGTGCGAATCTTATTACGATTCGCCCTGGAGCGGGAATGATGGGCGGTGTTCGTTCAGGTCCTTCAGCGATGCAGACTTTGACTTTGGCAGATTATGAAGCTCTGAAAGCTCAGGCAAAATTGATTAAAGATATTTCGCCTTTGGTGAACGGGAGCGGACAAAGTATCGCGGGTTCCAACAACTGGCCGACTTCAATCTATGGCGCATCTCCCGAGTATCTGAAAATTCGAGATTGGGGCGTGGATGAAGGTTCTATGTTCACAGAAGATGACATTGAGTCTTATGCGAAAGTTGCTGTTATCGGAAAAACAGTTCAGGAAAATCTCTTCCCAAATGAAAATCCGATTGGAAAAATGATTCGTTTCAAAAATATTCCGTTCAAAGTGATTGGCGTTTTGAAGGAAAAGGGTGAAAACACATTCGGGCAAGACCAGGATGACATTATTATTGCGCCTTACACGGCGGTTCAGAAAAGAGTTTTGGCGCAGACTTACCTTCAGTCGATTGTCGCCTCTTCTCAAAGTGAGGAAGATTCTGAAAATGCAGTGAATGAGATCAAATCCATTATGGAAAATCAGCACAAGATAAAACCTGATGAAGACAACGATTTCAATGTTTCTTCCCAGCAGGAAATCATCTCAATGTTCAGTTCGACCAGCGAAATGTTGACGATTCTTCTCGTTGCAATTGCAAGTATTTCCTTACTCGTCGGCGGAATCGGAATTATGAATATTATGTACGTTTCCGTAAAAGAAAGAACTAAGGAAATAGGTCTTAGAATGGCGATTGGAGCCAAAGGAAATGACATCCTGATGCAGTTTTTGATAGAATCGGTTTTGATTTCCATTACAGGCGGCGTTCTCGGTGTTTTGATTGGCTTGATTGCGACATTCTGTATCAAACAATTTGCAGGCTGGCCAGTAAGCGTGACGATGATTTCGATTGTGATTTCCTTTGTGGTTTGTACAATTACAGGTGTTTTCTTCGGATGGTATCCTGCGAGAAAAGCGGCGCAAAGTGACCCGATTGATGCTTTGAGATATGAGTAATTGTTTTCAAATAAGACTTAATTTTCTTATTCAAAGATAAACTTGTTTATTTCTTAAACATTAAGGATTTTAGGATATAAGGCAACCTTTAAATTTAAGAAATTGATGAATCAATTTTAATGAAAATAATTAAGAAGACAACTTAAATTCTTAATGTTTTTATAAAGAATTAATTTAAAAATGAAAAAGAAATTATGCTGAAAAAAATCTTAAATTCACTACTTCAAAACTTTCACAAATCCTCAATTTTCAAGGGATTGAATAAATTCAAGTTTTAAAAAATCAACGATGTGTCTGAATTTTTCTAATTTTTATTTTCTCGCTGATTTAACAGATTTCGCACATACTAATATTTGAAAATCTGTGTAATTTGCAGAATCTGCGAGAGCTTCCAACTAAATTTAAAAGGATTTTGCAAATTTTTTAATTCACTAAATTAAAATGATAAACCTAAAAAATAAAAACCTAGAAATGAGCCTTCATCTTTTGATATGGCTGGTTTTGTTCTTTCTTCCTGCCGCGTTCACCATTGGTTCGGAGACAGATTGGAGTGCGATTTTCAGACACTTTTGGTTGCAGTTGTTTTTCCTTGCGATTATATTTTATCTCAATTATTTTATCATTGTCAAATGGCTTTTTGAGGATAAAAAACTTTGGTTTTTTGCATCCAATTTTTTGTTATTGATTTTGCTGATTTTTGTCAAAGGTCAGATTTTCGAATTACTCGAACCAGACCGACCAAAAATGCTGGGAAAACGTCCACCAGATGGTTTACGTTACTTTTTCGATTTCCTGATTTATCTGATTCCTGTTGCGTTTTCTATTGCGATTAATGCCAGCAAAAAAATGCAGAAAGCTGAGGAAATGAAAATTGAAGCTGATAATATCAAACTGCAGTCTGAACTTCAACATCTTAAATATCAACTTCAGCCACATTTCTTTTTCAACGCACTTAATAATATTTATTCCTTAATTGATTTTGATTCGGAGAAAGCGAAACAAAGTGTTCACAGTCTGAGTAAATTGATGCGTCATCTTTTATACAAAACTGATGTTGATAAAATCAGCCTTTCGGAAGAAATCGATTTTTTGAATAAATACATTGATTTGATGTCATTAAGATTAAACGACAAAACAAAAGTTTACACCAACTTTCCAACGAAAATTCCGAGTTTGGAAGTTGCTCCGTTGTTGTTTATTTCAATTGTGGAAAATGCCTTTAAACACGGCGTTTCGGCGACTCAACATTCGGATATTAGTTTTAAAATGGAAGTTTTTGAAGACGAAATTCAGTTCACCGCTTCCAATTCAAACTTTCCAAAAACGGATACAGACAAAAGCGGTTCAGGAATCGGCGTCGAAAATCTGAAAAAAAGACTAAACTTGCTTTATCCCGAAAAACACGAGTTTCATTCTTGTCTGAACGACGGAATGTACATTGCGGAAGTGAAATTGAAAACGAAATAAAATTTTAATTTTAAAAATCACTATCTTTGAGTAAGTTATATGTAATGCAACAGTCGTCTAAACTTCATCCAGATCTTTCTAAAATTCCAAGATTTCTTTTTTGGGACACGAATTTTGATGAAATTGATTGGAAAAACAAATATGTAGCTGTCATCAAACGTGTTTTTGAGCGTGGTGACGATGAAGCGAAGATTGAAATTGAAAATTTTTATGGTAAGGATTTGATTAATAATGTTTTGAAATCTAAATCAACCAAGCCAATGCATCTTCATATTAATAAATAATGTTGTTTTTTTCCACTGTTTCTCCAGAATTAAAATCTGCTCTTGAAATTGTGATGAATGCTGAGATTCTGAAACCTTTTCGTTTGGTTGGAGGAACTTCTCTTTCGTTGCAGCTTGGACATCGCATTTCTATTGATATCGACCTCTTTACTGATGCAAATTATGGAAGTATTGATTTTGGAGAAATAGAAGAGTTTCTAAAGACAAAATTTTCTTTCATCAAATTTTCTTCTGAACTTACATCTTTTGGTAAATCTTACTTTGTTGGAAATAGTCAGGATAATGCAGTCAAATTAGACATTTTTTATTCTGACCCATTTATTGATAATGAGTTATTGCTTGATGATATTCGTATGGCAAGTCTGAAAGATATTGCAGCAATGAAAATTGAAGTCATTCAAAATGGCGGAAGAAAAAAAGACTTTTGGGATTTACACGAGCTTTTGGAGCATTTTTCTCTAAACGAAATGTTGGAGTTTAATAAAAAACGCTATCCCTTCAGTCACGATTTTGATTTGATTATTAAAAATTTTACCAATTTTGAAATTGCTGATGATGACTTTGATGTTTTATGCCTGAAAGGAAAATACTGGGAAATCATCAAATCTGATTTTGAAAATCTCATAAAGAAATTCACAAATAAATAATGAAAAAAATTACCTGCCTCATCGCCGACGACGAACCAATGGCGCTGAATCTTATCGAAAGTTATGTTCTGAAAACGCCTTTTCTGGAACTGAAAGCCAAATGCAACAGTGCTATAGAAGCGATGCAGATTTTGGAAGAAGATAAAGATATTGATTTATTTTTCCTGGATATTCAAATGCCTGATTTGACAGGTTTGGAATTTTCAAAGCTACTTCCCCAAAACAGTCGTGTGATTTTTACGACCGCTTTTGACCAATATGCGATTGACGGTTACAAAGTAAATGCTTTGGATTATCTGCTAAAACCGTTTGATTATAATGAGTTTTTAAATGCTTCTACCAAAGCCAGAAATTATTTTGAATCTCAGAAGCCAGTTCCAATTTCAAAGCCTGAAAAAAAGCAGGAGTTTTTCTTTGTGAAATCTGAGTACAAACAAATTAAAATTAACTTTTCCGAAATCCTTTACATCGAAGGTTTGAAAGATTATGTGAAAATATATCTGAAAGACAATCCCAAACCAATTCTAACTTTGATGAGTCTAAAAAAACTGGAAGAAGAATTGCCATCTGAAAATTTTATGAGAATTCATCGTTCTTTTATCATTGGTCTTGATAAAATTGAAGCTATTGAAAGAAATCACATCGTTATCGGAAAAGAACAAATTGCCATTGCCCCGAATTACAAAGATTCTTTGATGGAATATATTGGCGGAAAGAGTTTGTAAATTCCCCTCTTTTGGAGGGGTGTCGAAAATTCAGAAAGAATTTTTGACGGGGTGGTTTAAAAGATATCTACAATTTTCTGATTCATATTATTTAGAGAAAAAGCTTCACCTTTTTGTTTCCCATTCATCGCTTTTGCCAAAGGAGATTCGGGAGAAATACAAATGATTTTCTGATTTTCAAAAGTGATTTCGCCTAAAGAAACGGAGATAAAAAACAAACCTCTTTCAGTTTTTACAATCGCTCCTTTTTCTGCTTTATCAGAAGGTTTTATAAGAATTGTTTTTAGAAAATCCTGTTGTCTCAATACTTCATTCAGTTGAACCTGTAGATTATTGATTTCCTGCTGAAGCATTTCTCTTCCCGTTTCGTACTTGTCGCCCATTGAACTTTTGGTGTCGTTGTTAGAGGCTCGGGTTTCTGCAATCAGTTTTTCGAAATTGCGGATTTTTTCGGAGAGTTTTTCCTTGATTGTTTTTAGAAGAAAAGCTTTTTCCATTAGTATAAAGTTATTTTGACATCCGTATTTTTACCATTGATAGATTTTAATTTCCCACTTACAGATTTATCAAAAGTATCATCCCAATATTCAAAAGTTGTATTTCCAATTTGTTTGATTTGCTCATATTTGGAAGAATCGAAAACGTAATTATCTCTGTACCCAATAGCGATATTTCCTATTTTTCTAATTTTTCCATAGTTGTGTTTATCGGCAAATTCATCATCAAAATATTCGATTTTGATAGAACCAATATTTTTTAATTTCTTGAATTTTATTTTGTCAAAAGTCTCATCTCTCCAATAATCAAGATTAACATCGGCGATAGATTTAGGTTTTCCGTATTTTACACCATCGAAATTATAATTGTCCCAATAAACTATCTTCTTATTTCCTTGAGTTTTGAGTTTTCCATAAGTTGCGTCATTATTAAAATCATCATAATATGAAAAATTTCCTTCGCTGTTTTCAAGATAAAACCCCAAATAATCTCCTGATTCACTAATTTGAAAATGAATATCATTTAATTGAATTTCATATCTCAACAATCTCGAACTTGATTTTCCAATAACCGCTGTTAAAACTTTTTCCTGAGAAAATAGTGGTTGAAAACCAAATATTAATGTAACTAGTAAAAGTATTTTCTTCATAAAATTATTTAATCAAAGTCAATCCCAACTTCTCAGCTTCATTAATCACAAATTCTCTTGCTTCAGCCTTATCATTTTGAATTTCGCCTTCAAGAATTGCCTCTTTCACTTTTTCTTTTAAGATTCCAATTTCTTTTCCAGGCTTCAGGTTGAACATTTCCATAATTTCTTCACCTGAAATTGGTGGCTGAAAATTTCTTACTTGGTCTTTTTCTTCAACTTCTTTTATCTTTTGCGCTACATATTCGAAGTTCTTTTTGAAACGAGCTTGCTTTGAATAATTTTTGGTCGTGATGTCCGATTTGCAAAGCGTGAAAAGATCTTCCATATCTTCTCCGGAATCAAAAAGTAAACGTCGCAAAGCTGAATCAGAAGCATCATCCGTAATCAAAGCGATTGGTCGTGCGTGCATTCTTACCAATTTCTCAACATATTTTTGTTCCGCTCCAAGAGGAAGTTTCAGACGTTTGAAAATCGGCTTAATGAGTTTTGAACCAAGAAATTCGTGACCGTGAAAAGTCCAGCCAATTCCTTCTACAAACTTTTTAGTCGGCGCTTTTCCGATGTCGTGAAGTAAAGCCGACCAACGAAGCCAAAGTTTATCTGTATTTTCAGAAATATTATCAACTACTGCTAATGTGTGGTAAAAATTATCTTTATGTGTTTGTCCGTCGATATCCTCTATGCCTTTTAGAGCAATCAATTCTGGAAGAATGTAGTTCAAAAGTCTGGTTTCTTCCAATAATTTTAAACCTTTTGAAGGTCTGTCGGAAAGCATTATTTTATTGAACTCAACCATAATACGTTCCATCGAAACAATTTTCATTCGTTCAGACTCTTCTTTGATGGCTTTCAAAGAATTTTCTTCGATTTCGAAATCCAGAGTTGTTGCAAAACGAATGGCTCTCATCATTCGCAAAGGATCATCGGAATAGGTTTGATGAGGTTCAAGAGGAGTTCTCAAAATTTTGTTGGACAAGTCCCGCATTCCTCCAAATGGGTCAATCAGTTCTCCAAAATTATCTTTGTTGAGAGAAATTGCCATTGCATTGATGGTAAAATCTCTTCGTTTTTGGTCGTCTTCCAAAGTTCCGATTTCTACAGATGGTTTTCTGGAATCCTCACTATAGCTTTCTTTTCTGGCACCAACAAATTCCAGTTCCAAATCTTTGTAGCGGAACATCGCAGTTCCATAAGTTTTGAAAATGGCTACTTTGGTTTTTGGGTCGATTTCTTTCGCTATACTTTCAGCGAGTTCTATTCCGCTGGATTCTGTGACAAAATCTATGTCGGTTGGTGCTTTTCTTTTCATCAGCAAATCTCTTACGAACCCGCCAACAGCGTAAACAGATTGTCCGTTTCTGTCGGCGACTTCAGAAATGATTTTGAAAAGTTTGAGGTTTTTATTTTGGTTGAGGTTGATAAACATTTTATTACTTCAAAAAAGAGTATTTAGATACAAAGTTCGCAAAGATTCATTAAGTACTAGCTGCTTTTAAGTTTGCAAGCTGTTTTACTTAGCAAGAAAATAATTGGAACTCTGGTTTTATTTGTTTGCAAAGATAATTCTTTTGAGAAAAGTTTCTACTATGCGCAGCTGCGTAAGCGATAGTAGCGGATATCCTTTTTTGTCGGCTTGCAAGCCAACGAAAAAGATAGGAGCGGATAGCGCGGTCTTCATATTTTTTGATTGGGGAAAGCTGTCGGGAAAAATATGGAGATACGCCCCAAATTTTTGAAAATCAGGACTTTTTGTCTTTTGGTTTTGCTTTGATTGTTGGAAATCAGACATTTTGCTATGAAAAAATATGCGGTATTCTTTTTGAGATTATGATCAATACAAAAAGTAGTTTTTTTTCATAGTTTATTTTTCCGGCGGATGGTCTTGCAAAAGGTCATCCGCCGGTTTATTTATTCGCGGAGGATTTTGATTTGGTTATTGTTCCAGACTTTGATGACGGACGAACCGGAAAACTCCGAAACCTTATCGTGATTATCTTCTACTATATAGTCAACCGCATTTTTGATTTCGTTCGAGATATCACTGAACTTCATTGGGGATTTTTGTCCGCTGAGATTGGCTGATGTTGAAACAAGAGGTTTGTTTAGTTTTGTTATGAGTTTTTTGCAGTAATCATTTTTTACGATTCGGATTCCTACACTTCCGTCTTCTGCCAATAATTCTTTCGGGAGATTTTTCGGATTTTCATAAACTATTGTTACAGGTTTTTCGCTCAAATCGATGATTTGCCAAGCCATCTCAGGGACGTCTACCAAATCCTGCAGTCTTTTTTCACACTCTACTAATATAATAAGAGATTTGTTTTGCTCTCTTTTCTTAATGTCAAATATTTTTTTAATGGCTTCCGGATTGGTCGCATCACAACCAATTCCCCAGATGGTGTCGGTTGGGTAAAGTAGGGTTCCGCCGGATTGTAAAATTTCTATTGCTTGAGTAAAGTCCATTTTGAGTGCAAATTTTGGTAAAAATCAAATATTAATGACTGTTAAAGCTTTTAATTGATTGATTTTCATTGGTTTGATTGGTTTGGGTGAAATTTTTAGATAAAATTATCTGCCGCAAATTTAACAAATAATGAACAGACTTTTAAAACTCATTAACCTGTTAAACTTGATTTAACATAATATGATTTTTCGTAACGCTTAATTAAAGAATATTTAAAAATACTTATACATTCCAATCGATTCTCATATCATTTCTTTGGCAACGAAGAAAAAGGAAAGTAAAAAAATGAAAGCAAAAACTATAAGCATCAGTGCTTTGTTTCTTTGTATGCCAATGTCTCTTTTGTTGGCGCAAAATACCCAAGATACTCTGAAGGGTGAAAAGAAAATCGACGAAGTTAAAATCATCGGTAACACTAAAAAAAGTACGGAATCCAACATTATCGCTACTCAGAGAAAATCTGTGGAGGTGATAGAAAGAGTAGGTTCTGTACAGTTGGAAAAACAAGGAATTGGTGATGCTGCCGTAGCTGTTACAAAAGCAACTGGTTCCCAAAAACAAGAGGGAAGTGGACAGATATTCATTCGTGGACTAGGTGATAGAAACAACTCAACAACCATCAATGGACTTCCGGTTCCTTCCAATGATCCAATATACAAAAATCTTGATTTATCTATTATCAAAACAGATATGATTGATTTTGTGGGATTGGAAAAAGTCTATCAGCCAAAACTTTGGGGTGATATCTCAGGGGCTAACGTAGATATTGTGACCAAAGTTTATACAGGCAAGCCTTATTTTAAAGTTAACTTAGGCTCTTCTGTTAATACAAATGCGCTTAGTAAAAATAATTTTTATCTTCAGGATGGTCCCAATTATTTTGGATTCAAACAGCTTAATAAACCTAGTAATGCATTATTAGCAACACAGGGTTATGCGTTTTCTACATCTTGGAACAATAGACAGGTAGCGACACCCATAAATTCTTCTCTTGGTTTTGATTTTGGAACTAATTTCAAAGTAGGAAGCCAAGGTAAACTGAGTATTTTCGGCTATGGATCTTTTGATAACGACTATTCTTTTGTAGAAGGGAACATTGGTTCATCTTTCAATAATGAAGGTTCTGCATTGAAACAATTGAATGGACAAGAGTTCAAGTACCTTACAAATACAACTGGTTTATTGAATGTTAATTATCGTATCAATGCCAATCACAATATTAATTATAGTTCTAATTACATCCATACCACAGAACAAAAATTAGGAAATTACAGTGGCTACATTCGTGATGTCAACGAGCTTTTAAACGAAAATCAAGAACGCATCGAAGTTGCAAATATGAGAAGAGCGTTGTATAAAACCAATGACCTGTTTATCAATCAGCTTCGTGGAGAGCATAAGATTTCTGATCCGTTCAAAATTGTTTGGAATCTTGGATACAATAGATTGGACAGCAGAAGACCTGATAGACAACAGAATATCTCTGTATATAATATAGAAACAGGTAATAATTATTTTGCTAATAGTAATCCTGGAGCCAATCAAAGATATTTTGATAAGTTGATAGAAAATGATTACGTTGGTGATCTTCACGCAGACTATAACTTTTCAGATGACCTTAAAGTAACTTTAGGATATAGCGGAAGAAAGAAGGATAGTGATTTCAGAGCATATCAATACAATTTCAGGATTCTTCAGCCACAAGGCAACTATTATTTGGATCCGCAAAACTATGATGGCTTCTTTAATTTGGGTAATTACACAACAGGTAACTTATTTCAGATTGCAACATTCTGGGGAGATATAAAAGATCCTCAACAAGCTCTTAAGCCACAGTTTTATGAGTCAGAGTTGTTTAATAATGCTGGGTATGCTAATGTAGAATATAAATTCAATGAAAAATTCACGGGGCAACTAGGACTTCGCTATGATAATATCGATCAGAAAATCACTTACATGACAGCTATTTTCTCAAATGGAGGGATCATTAATAAAAATTATTCAAAACTACTTCCTTCATTGAATTTAAAATATGCGGTCAACGACAAAAATAACCTCAGATTTTCAGCTTCCAAAACATACACAACACCACTCCTGATAGAGTTAGCGCCTTACGAGTATGAGGAAATTGATGAATTAAGTTTTGGAAACGTAGATCTTAATCCTGCAGACAACTACAACGTGGATTTGAAATGGGAATGGTTTCCAAAAAGAGGGGAGGTTATCTCTGTTACCGCATTTGGGAAATACATTATTGATCCAATTGCAAGAGTTACAGTCAACTCATCATCCAATTCGGTTTCTTTTGTTAATACAGGAGATAGTGGAAGGGTATTCGGAGCAGAGTTAGAAATCAGAAAAGACTTATATGAAGTAGGCAATACTCGCTTATATACATTCCTCAATGGTTCTTATATCAATACACAACAGGATCTTGACAACGACAAAGTAGTTGCAGAAAATCCAAACTCCAGAGTCTCTGTAGATTTCATAAAAGACAAAGACAAGATGCAAGGTGCTTCCGATTTTCTTGCCAATGTCAATTTGGGTTGGGAGCAAAAATGGGGAGACAAGAACGCTTTAGATTTTGTTGTTTCATACTCATATATATCAGACAACATCTATGCATTAGGGTATCAGACAAAAGGAAATATTGTAGACAAAGCTATCAATACTTTGGATGCAATTGTAAAAGTTAAGCTTTCCAGTGGCTTAGGTATCTCTTTTACGGGAAGAAACTTATTGAATCCCGAGTACAAAAGAGTACAAGCCAACCAAAACGGCGATGTAGCGGTTAGAAATTTCAAAAAAGGAATGAACTACGGAGTTGGATTCTCTTATGAATTTTAAAAAATAACAACATATTAATCTATAAAAATAAAAAAATGAAAAAATCGTATTTAAAACTGATTGCAGTTGCATTCATAATCTCAACAACAACGGTAACATTTGTATCTTGTAGCAATGACGATGATGATATACCTGCTGTAACACCTACTGGTATTGCTTCCAATCCGGCAGATTTCAAAGGTGAAGTTAAATCTGGAGAAACTGTAACACTAGATGCTACCAAGATTTATAAAATTACAGGTGCTGTAATCGTACGTGAAGGTGGAAAATTAGTAATTCCTGCAGGTACAAAATTAGAAGCTTCGGGAGGTACTTCTGCTTTCGTAGTAGTGGAGCAAGGTGGACAGATTTTCGCAAACGGAACAGCGTCCGCACCTGTTGTTTTCACATCACCTACTGCTACGCCAGGAAGCTGGGGAGGTGTCGTTCTTTGTGGTAGAGCACCTATCAACAAGGGAACTACAGCAACTTCAGAAGTGGGGAATGCAACCTATGGAGGTACAGTAGCTAATGACAACTCTGGATCTATGACTTTCGTAAGAATCGAGTACGCTGGAGCTATCTTCACTGGAGAAAAAGAATTCAACGGGCTTTCTCTTTTCGGAGTAGGTAATGCTACTAAGATTGACAATATATCTTTAGTAAATGGTTCTGATGATGGCATCGAATTTTTCGGTGGAACTGTAAATGTTTCAAACATCGTTTCTATTTATAATGAAGATGATGCTTTTGACTGGACAGAAGGTTGGAACGGTACTGCAACCAACATTTATACAAAAAGAAGAGCAAATGGTGTGGGTAATAGAGGAATTGAAGCAGACAACAACTCAAACAACAGAGATGCTAATCCAAGATCCAATCCAACTATCAAAAATGCTACATTCATCGGAGCTACTTCTGGAGAAGCGGATGGGATGAAACTTAGAGAAGGAACTCACGCTACAATTGACAATGTGGTTTTATCTAACTGGACAACTGGCATCAACGTAGAGCACGATCAGTCTGTAACTTTCTTCAACGGAGCTAACAAAATCACGAATGTAAAATTCGAAAATATTGTAACAAAAGCTTCTGTAAAAGCAACTGCGGGAAGTCCTGCTGCAACACTTTTGGATAAAACTTATACAGAAAATGCTAACGCAACTGGTGCTGGTAGCGGTACAGCTACACCAACTTGGGCAAATGGATGGGCTGGATTGTAAGATCCTTAATTTAGAAAATTTCTTTTTTCTTCATATCAAATCAAAAAATTATTTGAACCTGCAGGTCCTCTGCAGGTTTTTTATTTATATTCTTACATCTGTAAGTTATATTCTCGCGCCTGAAATTTATATTCTTACGATTGTAAACTATATTGGAGCAATTGTAAACTATATTCTTGCACCTGTAAGTTATATTCTCGCTACTGCAATTTATATTCTTACGACTGTAAACAATATTGGAGTAACTGTAAACTATATTCTTGCGTCCGAAAACTATATTGGAACATCCGGAAACAATATTTTCCATTCCAAAACAAAAAAATCTGCCCAATCCCCAAAATCTACGAGAGATTTTCCAGCATATTAAAATAACAATTCCGAAATTTGCCATCAACCATCAACCATCAACCATCAACCAATGAACATCATCCTCGCATCCACATCCACACTCTTCGGCGGACAATACTTGGAATACCTCAAACCAGAACTCCAGATTCTTTTTAATGGAATTGAAGAATTAATTTTTATTCCTTTTGCAAGACCAGGCGGAATCTCCCACGAAGATTATACAGCCAAAGCAAAAGAATTTTTTGCAACAATTAATATCAACGTAAAAGGTCTTCATGAGTTCGATAATAAAGAAGAAGCCATTAATTCAGGCAAAGCTTTTTTCACAGGTGGAGGTAACACATTCCTTTTAGTAAAAACGCTCCACGAATTAGGATTGATGAATATCCTGAAACAAAATGTAGAATCAGGAAAACCATATCTGGGTTGTAGCGCAGGAAGCAACATCGGCGGGATCAATATGAAAACAACCAATGATATGCCCATCGTCTATCCGCCGAGCTTCGAGTGTATGGGATTGATTCCTTTCAATATTAATCCACATTACCTAGACCCCAATCCTGAAATAAGACACAACGGTGAAACCAGAGAAACCAGAATCAAAGAATTCTTGACTCAGAACGATATCAAAGTTATTGGGCTGAGAGAAGGAAATTGGATCAGAAAGATAGATGATAAAATCACTGTAGAAGGGTCTGAGCTGACTAAAATCTTCGAAGTAGGAAAAGAACCTTATGAAGTAGAATCAGGAACCGAATTATAAAACCAGGTCAATGAAAAAAAATATAGGATTTATATTAGTGTCAATTGTATTTGGCTCAAAATCAATTCGAGATCAGGGATGGTTCAAAACAATTCGATGCAAGGATCACAGTCCAGAATTGTGAGGGCGATACTTGTAGCGGAGAAGGCGTCGTAGAATTAATTAATAAAAAATCGAAAAAAGTTTTCCAAACACTCAGATCGGATGACCTTTATTTTTATTTGAACAAAAATCAGAAGCCAAGCGTCAATGTTATCCAATTGTACAATGAGCAGAGTCCGCTGATCTTTGATGATTTCAATTTTGACGGAACAGAAGATATTGCTGTAAGGAACGGAAATCAAAGTGGTTATGGCGGACCATCTTATGATATTTACGTTTACAATTCTACCAGGAAACAATTTGTTCCTAGCGAAGAATTAACAGCCTTGGCCTACGAAAACCTCGGAATGTTCCAGACAGATCACAAACGTAAACGCATTATTACTTTTGCAAAAGATGGTTGTTGTTGGCACATTACCACAGAATATGCAGTAATTCCCAAGAAGGGACTTCAGAAAGTCTATGAGTTTAAAGAAGATGCGATGGACGGCGAGTATGTTACAGTCACTACGAGAAATCTCATCAATAATAAGTGGACAAGTAGATCAAAAAAATATAAGATCAAAGATTATTACAAAGATTAAAAAATGAAGATACAGAAAGAAATAGATTTTATCCTGGCAGTTGATGCCTTGAAAAATGTACAGAGAAGAAATTATAACGCAGACGATTCCAGAAGAGAGAATACGGCAGAGCATAGTTGGCAGATCATCATATTGGCTCAGATTCTTTTTCCTTACGCTAAAAACAATACAGAAATCAATTTATTGAGAGTTATTAGAATGTTGTCCATTCACGATTTGGTAGAAATAGATGCTGGCGACACTTTCCTCTTCGACGAAGAAGGAATGAAAGGAAAATTCGAACGTGAAAAACTAGCAGCGAAGAAAATTTTTGGAATTTTAGATGAACCACTTTTCTCAGAATTTTATAATCTCTGGATAGAATTTGAGGAAGAAGAAACACCTGATGCTATTTTCGCTTGCGCCATTGATAGAATAATGCCTTTTATCCTTAATTCTTATACATCAGGTAAAAGTTGGACAGAAGCCGGAGTTACCGAAAAACAGGTAAGAAATATGTTAGAAAACGCCATTTGCAGAGCTTCAGACGATATGGGAGATTGTTTTCAATTACTGATGAAAAAATGCTTCGACGAGAATAAGTTTTCTTAAAAACAATATAAAAAACGCTTCCAAATTTGGAAGCGTTTCTATTTTATAAATAAGTCTTAATTATTTAGTCGCTGGAGTTTTTGCAGCAGGAGCACTATTTGCTGGTGCTTTTACAGGCGCTTCAGATTTCGCTGGTGTAGGAATAGAAGGTACTGTTTGCGATGGCTTTCCTGTAAGAATGATACTTAAGAAAATCAAAACTACAATTGTAGTTCCCAAAGTCCAAGTTGCTTTTTCCATAAAATCATTGGTTCTCTGAACCCCGAAGTTAGCAGCAGAAGCACCTCCGAAAGTTCCGGAAAGTCCGCCTCCTTTTGGATTTTGCGCCATAATGATGATAACTAATAAAATGCTAGCAATGATAATTAGAATCATAAACAGCGTAAATATTGTGCTCATAGTATTGTCTTGAAATAAATTTTGAAGCGCAAATATAGGGATTATAAATCAATAAATAAAAACTTATTTCTTAATAAACTTCACAATATTAGTTTCGTTGCTGAGGGAATTTAAATAGATGAAATTACTCATTGTTACAATTACAGCAATATTTAATACCTTAGCTAAGTTTTTAAAATTAATTATTAATGAAACTAAAACATATTCTTGTTGCAACAGCAGCGCCTTTTATGATGAATGCACAACAGGTAATGACACCGGAAATAATGTGGACGCTTAATCGACTTGGTGTTCAGTCCGTTTCTCCGGATAATTCTTCTCTGATTTACAAAATCAGCAAAACAGACCTTAAAACCGAAAAATCAAACTCCGAAGCTTTTTGGCTTAATCTTTCAGGACAATCTACCAAAATTGATTTGGGTAAGAAAAGCCTAATCCAATGGGATAATAATGGAATTTATGCTTTAGAAAATAATAAAATTTTCCTGTCAAAAGATTCAGGAAAAACTTGGTCAGAGTTCTATAATATTGGAGAAGTTGATAATATTGTCATTTCTCCAGATGGTAAAAAGGTAGCTTTTAGTAAGGCTGTTCATATTGAAAATCTTTTAGGAAAGGATAAATATAAAGACTTACCAAAAACAACGGCTCAAATTTATACAGACCTCAACCATCGTCATTGGGACGCGTGGAATGAAGGTTCTTACAATCACGTTTTTGTTGTTAACGTTTCAGAATCTGCGGATAAAGCGAAAGACTTGTTGGAAGGCAAAGCTTTTGACTCACCTCAGAAACCGTTTGGCGGAGCAGAGGATTTTGTTTGGAGTCCGGATTCTTCGGAATTGCTTTATGTGACTAAAGCGAAATCTGGTGCAGAATATGCTCAAAGCACCAACACGGATATTTTCGCTTACAATCTGGCTTCAGGAAAAACTACGAATTTAACAGAAGGAATGATGGGTTACGATGTGAATCCGAAATTCAGTAATGATGGAAAATTCCTGCTTTGGAATTCGATGGAGAGAGACGGTTATGAGGCAGATAAAAACGATATTGTGATTATGGATTGGAAGTCCAAAGCAAAAACCAATTTGACCAAAGCTTGGGATGAAAGTGTAACAGGTGATGTCAAATGGGCTTCGGATTCCAAATTGATTTATTTCACTTCAGCTTTCAGAGGAACTAAGCAATTGTTCTCGGTTGATGTCAAAAACAAAACTGTAAAACAATTGACGAAAGGTGATTTCGATATCAATGATGTTGTTTTAGAGAACAAAGGAAAACTTTGGGTAACGAAAACCGATATCAATCATAATGCGGATTTATTTGAAGTTGATTCTAAAGGTTATTTGAAACAAATTACTGACATCAATAAAGACAATTATTCCACATTGGTTCAGGGAAAATCTGAACTGAAAATGGTAAAAACCACAGACGGAAAAGAAATGGGCGTTTGGTTCCATTACCCACCCAACTTTGACCCGAACAAAAAATATCCAACTTTGGTTTATTGCCAAGGTGGACCACAATCCGGATTGACACAGTTTTTCTCCACAAGATGGAATTTCGCTTTGATGGCGGCTAACGGTTATATCGTAGTTGCTCCGAATAGAAGAGGGATGCCAGGCTGGGGAGTAAAATGGAATGAAGAAATCAGCGGCGATTGGGGTGGACAACCAATTAAAGATTACTTATCTGCAACCGATTTTGCTAAAACTCTACCTTATGTAGATGGAAATAGATTAGCGGCAGTTGGAGCAAGTTATGGCGGTTATTCTGTCTTTATGTTGGCTGGTGTTCACGAAAATAGATTCAAAACTTTTATCGCGCACGACGGATTGTTTGATATGAAATCTTGGTACGGAACAACAGAGGAACTTTGGTTTGCGAACTGGGATTTGGGTGGAAACTATTGGCAGAAACCAACGCCTAAAGCTTATTCAGAATTCAACCCAAGTAATTTTGTGGACAAATGGAACAAACCGATTATGGTTATCCAAGGCGGAATAGATTTCCGAGTTCCTTATGAGCAAGGCCAGGAAGCTTTCCAAGCCGCAAAACTAAAAGGTCTTAAAACCAAATTTCTTTATTTCCCGAACGAAAATCACTGGGTTTTACATCCGCAAAACGGTTTGGTTTGGCAGAGAGAATTCTTTGATTGGCTTAAAGAAACACTTTAGAAAATTCCCATCCTTTGGAGGGTGGCCAAAAATTTGAAAAAATTTTGCCGGGGGTGGTTCAAATATTTTAAATTGCAGTTGAAATTTTTCGGCTGCAATTTTTTATTTTTAGCTGAATATAAAAAACACAAATATGAAATTTTATTACCACTATTTTTTATTGGTGCATTTGCCAATGCTCAGGTTTCTAACGTTGTAAGACATCCAGATTCTTACAAAAATTTTCCTTACGAAGGTACAAGAATTATTCAGGTTGATGAAGTCAATTCTCCTGATAATGAAGATAATGTTTTCATTTTTTCTAAAATCGAGAAAGGTGCAAAACCCGACAAAATGACGTTTCAAAGATTTACGAAAGTTGATGGAAACTGGAAAGTTGTTGCGAAAAAGCAGATGACTCACGATGGGATTTTAAGTGCTTGGGGACAACGGAAAGCGTTTGCAGATTATGACAAAGACAAAAGTATCGACGCTTTATTTATCTACGCCTTGAACGATTATGATCTAAAGCAACAATCTGTTCATTTGATTTTTTCTAAGAAAGATAAGCTTTATGAGATTTCTACTTCGGCAGAAAGTGGCTATACGAAAGATATTTATTCCGATAATTTCAAAACTTTGCCAGAAAATATTCAAAGTAAAATTTTAGAATATTGGAATAAGTTGGATAAAGAATAATTTTTGACCCCCTCAGAGTTCAAAACTCTGAATTTTTTTTTGATTAAAATGAAATTACTCAATCTCAATCGCCCAACCCGCTTTCCAATCTTGATGCTTCTCCAATTTAACAATCCCAAATTTCTCCGTCAATTCTTGATTATGATTTTCCAAATCTGCAATGCCTTGCCAAGGTTCTAAACAAACAAAATCCGCATTTTTCGCAGCCCAAATTCCGAAATAAGGAAAATTAGAAAAAGTGAAAATGACTTTGTGATTATTTTTATTATTTCTCAAAATCAATTCTCTGCTTTTCATCGTTGTCATCACCAACGCATCTTTTGCGAATAATTCGTCAGACAACGGAAGCGTTTTGTTATCTAGCTCAATGGTTTGCGTTTCGTTGCTGATGAGGTTATCAATCAACGGATGAATTTTCAGTTTTTCATCATCGGAAAAAGCAATTTCGTAATCGTTATAGTTCAGACCATTTTCTGTGTCGATTGCAAATCCCGGATGTGCGCCGAGAGAAAAATACATTTCTTTTTCAGACAGATTTTTCACTTGATAAGAAACCGTCAGTTTGTTCTCAACCAAAGCATATTTGATTTCCAAACTGAATTCGAATGGATAAATTTTCAAAGATTCTTCATCAGATTTCAATTCAAAAATAACTTCATTTTCAGATGAATTTTTCACTTCAAAAGTTCGTCTTCTTGCAAAACCGTGGCGAGGCAATTCATAAGTTTTACCTTCAAAAATATATTGTTCATTTTTCAAAGCGCCGACAGTCGGGAAAAGAACAGGACTTTGTCCGCTCCAAAAATCAGGATTACCGCTCCACATTATTTCTTTCCCGGTTTCGAGATTGATGAGAGACGTCAATTCTGCTCCAAGTTCATTGAAAGTTGCTTTTAGTTTATTATTTTGAATCGTTATCATATTGTTAATTTACTTAAATGATTTAAAAATATTGGTAGAAATCTTATCAAAAACCGTTCTTTCATTCTCATCATACTGCAAAATGGCGTAGGCAAAAGCATCATTTTTGAGAATCGTTTTTTGATAAAATATCTTTCCGTTTTTATAACCTGAGATTACAAAAAATGTCTTTCCGCGTTTTTGATAAGTTATTTTTGTGGCTGTATTTTTAGCGAGACTTTTGAGGTCTGCGTCAAATTGTTGTTTCAAAGATATTGTTCTGCCTTCTGCATCCAGATTATTTCGTCCAAAAACTCTTAGAGTTTCTTCGTGCTTATGATTGGTAAAAATTCGTCCATCACCATTAGAACTTTCGGGCTCTGGTGTCATCAATTGTATTGGATAATCAACACAATATTGAAAACGAACATTACAATAGTTATCATAGTTAAGATTGGCTTGTACAAAGGCATTTTTTGATTGTGCATTTCCAAAACTAACAGTCAGAAAAGCAAAGAAACCCCAAATTTTTAGCATAAAATCATTTCATTTTTGAATCAACAAATATCTATAATAATCTTTGAATTTTTAGTCTATCATCCAAAAGTCTATCATCTGTCTTCTCAATTTACAATATTTTCCTAAATTGCCGTTTAATAAGCAATAATGAAAGGTCTTAATTTTCTGAAACGCATCAATAGCTGGGTCGTATATATTATATTGACTTCCATCGTTGCAGGAATTATTATTTCCTCCAACTTCCTGATTCAGCATCTTAGAAGTAAAGAAACTGAAAGAATTAAGTCTTTGGCAACAGCAATGCGTTATCTTCAGGATACCGATGTAGATTCGAGATTCAGCGAGTTAGCACTGTATGTCATTAGTGAGAATGAAGATTTGCCCATCATTGTTACCAACAAAAAAAGAGAAGTTTTAGAAAGCCGAGGTATTTCCGAAGAGATTCTTAAAGACAAAGAAAAACTAAAGGCAAAAATGACTGAAATGGAAAGCAAATATCCGCCTTTCGAGATTCAGTTGCCGGATTTTAATAATCAATATTTGTATTATGATAATTCGGATTTGATGAATTATTTGCGCTATTATCCTTTACTATTAGCATTATTCATTTCATTATATCTCGTTTTTTCATTTTGGTTTTTACGATTACTGAAGAAAACTGACGAAGGTTTTGTTTGGGCAGGATTGGCCAAAGAAACGGCGCATCAGATTGGAACGCCATTGTCGTCAATGATTGGCTGGGTCGAGATTATGAAGCTCGAAGATGAAAATGGAATGGGCGTGAAAGAACTCGAGATGGATGTCAACCGACTCAAAACCATTTCCGAAAGATTCTCCAAAATCGGTTCTATTCCAACACTTAATGATTTGGATATCAATGAAACTGTTCAGCAAAATTTCGATTATTTGAAATCCAGAATTTCCACCAAGGTTGAATTTACTTTAAGGAAAACCTACGAACCGGTTTTGGTTCCTCACAGTCAGATTCTAATGAGTTGGGTGATTGAAAATCTTGTAAAAAATGCGGTTGATGCAATGAAAGGCGAAGGGAAACTGGAATTGTCCCTTTACAAAAAAAATAAAAACGTTTACATCGATGTAACTGATACAGGTTGCGGAATGACCAAACAACAAATCAGAAATGCTTTCAAACCTGGATTCTCCACCAAAAAACGAGGTTGGGGATTAGGTTTGTCATTAACGAAAAGAGTAGTATCAGAATATCACAAAGGCGACGTGAGAATTGCTCAATCTGAAGTAGGGAAAGGAACGACTTTTAGGATTGTTTTGAGGGAAGAGCAGAAGTAAAAACTAATGATTTATAATTTTTTAATTTTATAAATAAACATAATTATGAATGAAATTATTAAATCTTATGAATTTTTTAATATCAAAGAAAATCTTCATAAAGAGATTAAAGAATCTATACTTCCTTTGTATGGAGAATTTGAATATAGTAAGCCTAATTCTGATAGATATGGTAGAATTAAAATAAAATTAGATATAGAAAGAGATTTAGATTCTTTAAACGAGATTGAAAAGAAATTAATTGAAGATTATGAATCGCTTGAACAGTTTTATTCTTTAAAAGAAAAATACAGTAATGACTTTTTTGTTGAGAAAATTGATTTTGATAGTTACAAGTCTTTAAATATTAGTAGATATCATACTTACAAATGGGATGTAAATGAAAATATTTTACCGAAAGAATTTGAAACATATATAAAACCAGAACTAATAAATTTTATCGAATTATTTTCTCTTTTTCAAAAAGAGAATAACAAGATTTATTGTTTTTCTGTAATTGACGGAGCTTATAAAAACTCCGAAAGACCAGGCCACTTAATGGCAACAAAGCTTGCAATTATAAATTTATTTCAAAAAATATAAAAGCTCTACGATTCGTCTCAATGAATATTCTAATTTAGAAAATTCCCTTTGATTTCAAAATCCATATCTTTGCAAAATGAATAAAACCACTTTTGCAGATTTCGATTTACCGGAAAAGATTCTTGATGTTCTAGCCGATTTAGATTTATTTGAACCGACGCCGATTCAGGAAAAAAGTTTAAAACCGATTCTTTCAGGTCGCGATGTGATGGGAATTGCACAGACCGGAACGGGAAAAACTTTAGCTTATTTGCTTCCTGTTCTCAAAACTTGGAAATATAACAAATCCGGGAATCCTACAGTTTTGGTTTTAGTTCCTACAAGAGAATTGGTAGTTCAGGTTACAGAAGTTTTAGAAAAACTGACGAAGAATATCACTGCAAGAGTTATCGGAGTTTATGGTGGGAAAAACATCAATACGCAGAAATTGTTGTTCAATGATGGCTGCGATATTTTGGTCGGAACACCAGGTCGCGTGATGGATTTGTCGATTGATAATGCGATTTCTCTTAGAGAAGTTAATAAATTAATCATTGACGAGTTCGACGAAATGCTGAATCTAGGTTTCCGTCCACAACTGACTCATATCTTCGAAATGATGAAAGAGAAAAGACAAAATATCCTTTTTTCTGCAACAATGACCGAAGCTTTAGACGAAATATTAAATGAATATTTTGCTTCTCCAATCGAGATTTCTTTAGCAAGGTCGGGAACACCTTTGGAGAAAATTGCTCAGACTGCAATTCCGGTTGATAACTTCAATACAAAACTTAATTTGCTAATTCATCTTCTGAAAACTGAGGATAATCTTGAGAAGATTCTAATTTTCGCAAATAATAAAAAACATGCAGATTTAATTTTCGAAAAACTAAATGTTGAATTTCCCGATGAATTTGGTGTCATTCACTCTAACAAATCTCAGAATTTCAGATTAAGAGTAATGCAGGAATTCACGAATGAAGAATTGCGTGGCGTGATTACAACAGATATTATGGCGAGAGGTTTGGATATTCCGGATATTTCGCATGTTTTCAACTTCGAAGTGCCTGAAGTTCCTGAGCAATACATCCACAGAATTGGTAGAACCGGTCGTGCGGACAAAGACGGAATCGCAGTGACTTTCTACACCAAAAAAGAAGAAGCTCAACTTCTTGACATCGAATTGTTGATGGATAAAGAAATCAATAAAACTGAATTCCCAGAGGAAGTAACCATCTCAAAAGTCAAAATCGCGTCTGAACAGGATGAAGTAAAAATGAAATTCCTGACCACTGCAAAACTTAACGAAGGCGAATCTGCTTTCCACGAGAAAAAAGATAAAAACAAGAAAATCAATCTTGGCGGCCCAAGCAAGCGAAAAGCGCCTAAGAAATTTGGAGCGAACAGAGCGCAACAAAAGCAAAAGTCAAAAGCTAAGAGAAAGAAATAAAAACACGCCTCAGAATTTTCTGAGGCATTTTCTATTTGTTGAATACCAGTACAAATTTGTCAGCAATTCCGTCATTATTAGCATCATAACCAAAGAATGGATCAGCCAACTGTAATTCATTATTATTTATAGAATTAACATTAATTGAGTATTGATTGTTTGTCCTACTAGATTTGAATGTGATATTATTTTGACTGTCGTCATAACTAAATGTTCCATTTTCTATCTCATCCACTACACAGGAGCCTACAAAATTGTCTTTAAAAATAGTTAGAGTGTAATTATGATTTGAAAATTGATAGCTTCTCTTTTCTGGACAATCTGTAATTGCTTCCGAGAATAAAATCGAATTGTCTTTTCCGGACATTATTTGTTTTTTTATATAATTCCAATTTCCTTCAAAAGAGGATTTTATTTGTAAATCATCATCATCTTTCCGACAAGAAACAATTACTAATGAAGCAAAAGCAAATAGAATAAGTTTTTTCACGGTATTAATTTTCCACAAATAAAAAGAAAATATAGTAATAAAGAAAATCAACTCCTAATCCACTTCCAAATCTCCTTCAAAGTCGCTTTATTTCCGTACATCAAAATTCCCACTCTATAGATTTTCGCAGCAATATAAACCATTAGTAGAGTAGAAGCAATCAAAAGGAAAATCGATAACAAAATCTCCCAAAGCGGCACACCAAACGGAATCCTCGCAATCATCGCAACTGGCGAAGTAAAGGGAATGATCGACAACCAAAAAGCCATCGGCCCGTCCGGGTTATTCATAATTGTGAAGCTTCCGTAAAGTCCCAACATCAAAGGAACAATCGCAAACATCGTGAATTGTTGCGTTTCGGTCTCATTATCAACAGCACTTCCGATTGCTGCATACATCGAGCTGTAAAAGATGTATCCAAACAAAAAGAAAAATACGAAAACACCAATAATTCCTATATAATTCATATCCAAAAGAATATGAGAAACTTCGGTTGCGATTTGTTGAAAATCCATATTTTTCATTACCTCACTTTGTTCTGCAGGTATGTTTTTCTGCATCGCAGCAAATCCTGTATTAAGAAAGAGCGCAGCAGTCACAGACATCGCAATCCAAATGATAAACTGGGTTAAAGCAACCAAAGTCACACCCAGGATTTTCCCCATCATCAGTTCAAATGGTTTTACAGACGAGATGATGATTTCCACAACACGGTTGTTTTTTTCTTCCAAAACGCTTCTCATTACTCTGACACCGTAAATAATGATGAACATAAAAACCACGTACATCAATCCAAAACTCAACGCAGTCTTAATTCCAAAAGCGAGGTCACTTTCCGGCCGGTCGCTTTCCGTCACGTTTTGAGAAATGATTTTGAAGCTTTTATCAAGATTCACGATTCTGTCCTCGGAAATTCCAAGCGTCTTGATTTTTTCTTTTTTCAAAATTTCGCTCAAATCTCTGGAAACCGCACTTTTCGTATCTACACCGATTTTCTTATTTGTCAATAATTTTGTTCCGTTTTCCAATGCATCAAAATTTTTGTCTTTCAATTCCGGGATGATGAGAATTCCGTCCGAACCTTTTAGTTCTTTCAGATTTTTAACCAATGCATTTTCCGTATTGGTTGGGACAAAAGTGTAAGTAATATCTTTTGTAGACTTCAGTTGTCCGGCAAAGATTCCGCTTTTGTCAACCACTTCAAATTTGTATTCCGCTTCGTTAGCCTTGAACATAAAGCCAATCAAAGCACCAAATCCAATAATCATCAGCGGAGCCAAAAGTGTCAGGATGATAAAAGATTTTTTCTTAACCTGCGTCAGAAATTCTCTTTTTGTTATGAGGAATATATTTTTCATTCTTTTTGTAAAAAGTAAAATGTATTAAGTAAAAAGTAAATCAATTATGGATTATCAGTTATCAATTATGACTTAACTGCATTAATGAAAACCTCATTCATACTCGGGATTTTCTCATTGAAGGTTCGTATCGTTCCGGCTTTCAGAAGGTCTTGAAGCAAAATATTCTGATTCTCCGTATTTTTCAATTCAAAATTGAACAAACCATTCGCCGTTCCAAGATTTTCGATTTGATATTTTCTCGTCAGTTCTTCCAGGTTTTCAGAATTCACATCTGATAAAACCACAGAAAAAACATTCTGCTTAAATTGTTCCCGAACATCAAAAACTTTCCCGTCCAGAACTTTCTTAGAATTGTTGATGAGCGCTACAAAATCACACATTTCCTCAACACTTTCCATTCTGTGAGTCGATAAGATTATTGTCGTTCCTTCGTTTTTCAGGCGAATGATCTGGTCTTTGATGAGGTTCGCATTCACTGGGTCAAATCCTGAAAAAGGCTCATCCAGAATCAATAATTTCGGACGATGCAGAACCGTTACCACAAACTGGATTTTCTGCGCCATTCCTTTCGACAGTTCGCTTAGCTTTTTCTTCCACCATTGGTCGATATTAAGTTGCTCAAACCAGAATTTCGCTTGCGAAAGCGCTTCCTGTCGGGACATTCCTTTCAGTTCCCCAAAATACAAAAGCTGGTCGCCCACCGTCATATTCTTGTAAAGACCACGTTCTTCCGGCATATAACCGATGTTTTTGATATGTTCCGGATTCAGTTTTTCGCCGTCGATCCAAACATTGCCTTCATCAGCCTGAGTGATTTGATTAATGATTCGGATAAACGACGTTTTTCCGGCGCCATTTGGTCCCAAAAGCCCGTAAATACTGGCAGTAGGAACTTCAATCGAAAAGTCCTGAAGTGCAATTTTCTTACCGGCGTTGTATGTTTTTTTGATATGTTCTGCTCTCAGCATACAGATGTTTTTTATTTTTAGGAGCAACAAGATTGGTGCTTCGGTTCACTTTTCAAACCCGCTGTCCGCTATATCTTTTTTGTTTTTCGGAAAAAACAAAAAAGGATGCCGCTACCATCGGGGCTATGTTGAGGTTTCGTCTTTCTTTTCAACAATTTTTGAAACCTCACAAAATTAGTTTAAAAAAGACAAAAATGTTACAGAATACGAAATTAAAAATATGATATTAATTCTTTGATGAGCGTCAGCGTCTTTGCGAGCCCTAAAAATTTTTTCAATAATTTCAAAAAATCTTTGCGGACTTTGCGTTTCAAAACCCCAAAGTCGAATTTAAAATAATTAAATTTGCGCAACAAAAGCAATTCGCTAAAATCCAAACTATGACTCAAGAATTTTTGGGAAATTCCCAATTCCAGATATCCAATCAACTAGTTTCCGCAAGCTGTCCTTCTAATATCGCATTGATTAAATATTGGGGAAAATACGAAAATCAGATTCCTGCCAATCCAAGTATCAGCTATACTTTGAACCATTGCAGAACCAATACGACGATGGAGTTTTTTGCAGGA
Organism: Epilithonimonas zeae; assembly: GCF_023278365.1. Lineage (NCBI taxonomy): Bacteria > Pseudomonadati > Bacteroidota > Flavobacteriia > Flavobacteriales > Weeksellaceae > Epilithonimonas > Epilithonimonas zeae. Next base: position 172,029 of record NZ_CP075338.1, read on the forward strand.
GAAGATTTTTCTGTTCAGACTTTTTTAGCAGGAAATGAAGAAAAAAAATTCGCTGAGAAAATTGAAAAATATTTCAAAAATATTGAGCCATATCTACCTTGGATTCTGAAAGGAAAATACATCATCAAAACCGAAAATACTTTTCCTCACAGTTCAGGAATTGCAAGTTCAGCTTCAGGTTTTGGAGCAATTGCAAAATGTCTGATGAATTTGGACCAACTATTTTCAACCGACAACCATCAACCATCAACCATCAACCAAAAAGCCAGCTTTTTGGCAAGATTAGGAAGCGGAAGTGCTTGCAGAAGTCTTTATGAAGGTTTGGTAGTTTGGGGAAAAACCGAAGAAGTGGAAGGAAGCTCGGATTTATTTGCTGTCCAATATCCGAATGAGGAAATCCATCCGATTTTCAAAAACTTCAATGATTGGGTTTTGCTGATTCACGAAGGTCAGAAATCTGTTTCTTCAACCGTTGGTCACGGATTAATGAACACCAATCCTTACGCCGAGAGACGTTTCCAGGAAGCTCACGAGAATTTTACCAAACTGAAAACCATTCTCTCATCAGGTGATATGGAAGGCTTCATCAAATTGGTTGAGCATGAAGCTTTGACACTTCACGCAATGATGATGATGAGCGAGCCGGCTTTTATCCTAATGCAGACGGGAACTTTGCAAGTGATTAATAAGATATGGGATTTCAGGAGAATTACAGGATTATCATTATTTTTCACATTAGATGCTGGAGCGAATGTTCATTTGCTTTTCCCGAATGATATAGATAACGACGGAATTATAGATTTCATCAAAACAGAACTGATTCCATTGACACAGAAAGGTGGAGTAGTGAAAGATGTTATGAGATGGTAAGATGTTTAAAAAATAAGGATAGGCATTTCGTAAGGAGGAATCGATATTATTATCAAAAAAACATTCCAGATAAAATTGTTGTTGAAAACAGCAAGATGACTTATGCTCAATATTTTATTATACCAACAATTTTCACAATTGTAGGGATGCAATATTTTAAACAAAATAATTATGAGCCAAAGTTTTTGATTATCATTGTTCTTGGCTATATTTTTTCTTTTGGATTAAATATAATTGTTGCAAGGAAAATTAGAAAAAATCCTGAAATTGTCTTAAATCATATTGGAATAACCTTTTCAAAAACAAGAACGATTTTCTGGAAAGAGATTTTACATTATAATTTGTTTAAAAAGAATTCCGTTCTAAGAATTTATGTTAAATGTGAAGACGAAGAATTTTTTGTTGAGTTTAAACATTTGCCTATCTCTAAGGTCAAACTGAAAGTTTTATTTAATTCATTCTACAAAAAATACAATGGAAAAATTAAGAAGAATTATAAAACCATAGTTCAAAATATTGATAAAATAGAGAACGTTAATTTTGATAATTATTTAAACAATACAATTTTGTAATGAAAAAATTCGCAATTCTACTTCTACTAATAATTTCCTTTTTCGGAAATGCACAAACTGTAACAGAACCAAAAAATAATCCGGAAAAATGGTCTCAGCCTTATGAACCATTTAGGATTGTTGGGAATTTGTATTATGTTGGAACTTATGATTTGGCATCTTATCTTATTGTTACAAACAAAGGAAATATCCTTATCAATACAGGTTTAGCCGATTCTTATCCGCAAATCAAAGCAAATATTGAAAAGTTAGGATTCAAATATAAAGACATCAAAATCCTGACTTTGACTCAGGCACATTTTGATCATATGGGCGCAATGGCTGATATCAAAAAAGATACTGGGGCAAAACTTTATGTGGACAAAGCAGAATTAACAGAACTGAAATCTGGTGGAAAATCTGACTATGAATTAGGAAAATATGGAGTGACATTTAAACCATTAACACCGGATTTTCTCTTGAAAAACAATGACAAAATCAAATTAGGAAATACGACTTTGACTTTGCTTCATCATCCTGGTCACACCAAAGGTTCCTGCAGTTTTATTTTCGAAACCAAAGATAAAGACAGAACTTATAAAGTTTTGATTGCCAATATGCCGTCCATCATTATCGACCACAAATTTTCTGATGTTCGCACTTATCCTGATATGCAAAAAGATTATGCTTATACTTTGGATGCTATGAAAAAGTTGAATTTTGATGTTTGGGTCGCTTCTCACGCCAGTCAATTCGATTTACACGAGAAACGTAAACCAGGCGATGCTTACAATCCGAAATTGTTTATGGATAAGGAAAATTACTTCAAAGAACTGAAAGAGTTGGAGAATGATTATTTGGATAAATTGAAAGAGGAATCAAAATAAAATACTTTACTTAATACATTCTACTTTTTACAATTACACTATGCAAATCCACCACATCGCTATCATCTGTTCCAATTACGAAGTTTCCAAAAAATTTTATACAGAAGTTTTAGGTCTTAATATTATTCGTGAAGTTTATCGTGAAGAAAGACAGTCTTACAAACTGGATTTAGCAATCGGGAAACATTATGCGATTGAATTATTTTCTTTTCCCAATCCACCAAAACGTCCATCAAGACCAGAAAGTTGTGGACTTCGTCATATCGCTTTTTCGGTTGAAAATGTAGAAGAAAAAAGAAATGAATTAATATCAAAGGGCTTAGAATGCGAAGAAATAAGAATTGATGAATTCACTGATAAACGATTCTTTTTTACTTCTGATCCTGATGATTTGCCTTTGGAATTTTATGAGAATTAGACTTTGAGACAGATAGATTATAGACGTTGAAAAATCGATCATCGTTTATCGATTATCGTTTTATAATCAATGCGCGTAGCCTGTCAAGAAACTGACAGTCATAATCGCCAAAACAATAAGAGAAATTACAACATAGATGTAATCTTTCTCTTTCAAATAACCTATAAGTGCAAATATAATTCTAACTAATGGCGTCAAAATCAGAAGCAAAATTCCCAATTGTATAATCGCCATTCCTTCGCCTTTACAAAGCGAGTTCCAGAAAGCTCCCCAGACTTTTTCGGAGGAATCTCCCATTTCCAAAAGTCTGTATTTTCTTGGCATCACAAAGCCTTCTGAAAAGAGTTTAATAAACCCAATCAGAGAAGTCACAACGGAAAGGATGACACCTAATCTTAGTAGATTTCCAACGGAGCGATTTAGGTCAACATCTGTAAATGGTTTTGTTCTCATTAATGGAAATTTTTATTGACACCGTTGTACATCATATAAATTGAAAGAATCGTGATTACGATTGCAAAAAATACTTTCAGTTTCTTTGTCTTGGAAATCATCAAAGTTTTCGAACCTATGAAACTTCCAACCACCACACCTATCAAAACCGGCGCGGCAATAACAGGAATGATTTGACCTCTTTGAAAATAGATTAAAGCGCCTGCAACAGCCGTTACACCAATCATAAAATTACTGGTTGTTGTAGAAACTTTGAAAGGTAATTTCATCATATTATCCATTGCCAAAACCTTCAAAGCGCCAGAACCAATTCCTAAAAGTCCGGACATTGCGCCTGCAAAAACCATCATCAAAAATCCTGGAATCGTATTTCTTGAAGCATAATGTTTGATGCCGTCTTTATCAGGGAAAGTTCCATAAAGCTTAAGTTTATCGGCTAAACTTCCTTTGATTAATTCTTCCTGATGGTCAGGTTTTCCTTTAAGATTTAAGAGAACGGTAAGTATTAAGATACTCGCAAAAATAATTCCGATTGTATTCGGATTTAGAAATCCTGAAACCAAAGCTCCTGAAACTGCTCCTGTTGTGGTTGCAATCTCCAAGAACATTCCGATTCGCATATTGGTAAAACCTTCTTTTACAAAAGCCACTGCTGCGCCGGAAGAAGTCCCAATAACTGAGATAAGAGAAGCGCCAATTGCATAATGCATTGGAACACCGAAACCAAGCGTAAGAAGAGGAATAATGATGACACCGCCACCCAGACCTGTAAGAGAACCCATCAATCCGGCAGCAATTGCTCCAATAAAGAGAATTATGATTTCTGACATCCGACAAATATAAAACCTTTGGGAAGAATTTTTATCTTAAAAATGAATAAATTTCAATGTTTCTGATTCCTATAAGTTATACCGAATTCATAGGAAATGAGTGCGTTTAGCTTCGATTTTATATCATTTAAACAAAGCTACACCGGCAAAAAATATTTACTTTTGTAGAAAATATTGACAGATGAAAATTGGATTTTTGTTATTGGGTATTCTTCCTATTTTTGGGTTTTCTCAGACTTCGGAAGAGGATTTGGTTAAGTCAACGGTTAATCAATTATTTAATGGAATGAAAACTTCTGATTCTGTATTGATTAAAAAATCGTTTTCTAAAACTGCTGTTTTACAGACCATAACCAAGACTGGTGAAGTTAAAAATGAAAGTATTAATGATTTTGCATTAAGTATTTCTAAAGCTGAAAAACAAAGTCTGGATGAGAGAATCACATTTTCAAATATCTTGATTGACGGAAATCTGGCTTCGGTCTGGACGCCTTATGAGTTTTATTACAAAGGTCAGTTTTCGCATTGTGGTGTCAATTCTTTTCAATTGGTAAAATCGAATAACGAATGGAAAATCCAATACATCATCGATACCAGAAGAAAGGATAATTGTAGGAAATAAATATCAATAGAAATGGGCTTTAGCCCATTTTTTTAATTTAAAAACCAATTGACTTTAGTCAAAAAATAATTTGCGAAATTTGCATTTAAAATAAATCTAAAAAGAAAGTAAAAAAAATGAAAATCGGAATTTTAGGAGGTGGACAACTCGGGAGAATGTTCATTCAGGAAGCATTAAAATATGATGATGAATTCTATGTTTTAGATCCAAATCCGGAATGTTCTTGTGCCAATATTTCTCACTTTACAAAAGGAAATTTCAATGATTATGATACGGTTTTAGAATTTGGAAGAGACAAAGATGTTGTAACAATTGAAATTGAACACGTGAATGCAGACGCGCTTGAAGAACTGGAAAATCAAGGTGTGAGAGTAGTCCCGAATTCTAAAATTATCAAAATTATTCAGCAGAAGATTTTGCAGAAACAATTTTATGAGGAAAACAGAATTCCATCTCCAGAATTCGAAATTATGGATGGAAGTGAAGAAGAAATCAAAATCCAAATTCCGTTTGTTCAGAAATTGAATACAGGAGGTTACGACGGAAAAGGCGTTCAATTACTTCGTTCAAATGATGATTGGAGAAACCTTTGGACTCAAGAATCTGTTTTGGAAAATCTGGTTGATATCGACAAAGAATTATCCGTTATTGTTGCTAAAAACGAAAACGGAGAAACGAAAACTTTCCCAGTAACAGAAATGGTGGCTGACCCAAAACTGAATCTTCTCGATTTCAATATTTGTCCGGCTGATATTTCTGATGAAACTCAAAAACAGATTGATGTAATTGCGAATCAATTCATCCGAAGTGCAGATTCTGCAGGGCTTTTCGCCATCGAATTATTCCTCGATAAAAATGGAAAAGTTTGGGTGAATGAAACGGCTCCGAGACTTCATAATTCCGGACATCAATCTCAGGAAGGAAACTCCAATTCTCAGTTTGAGCAGTTTTACAGAGTTGTAACCAACTCACCTTTGGCGGATACAGAAGCATTCGGATTTTCAGGAATGCTGAATCTTGTTGGTGAAGAAAATTATTCTGGAAAAGTAAAATATGAAGGATTGGAAGAAGTTCTGAAACTTCCAAAAACCTACGTTCATCTTTATGGGAAAACCGAAACAAAACCCGGAAGAAAAATGGGACATATTAATGTGTTGGCAGATTCCAGAGAAGAATTAATGGCGAAATTGATTCGCATCAAATCTTTAGTAAGAGTTATAGCATAAACAAAAAACGGACAGAGATTTCTGACCGTTTTTTGTTTTAAATTACTTCGCTTTTGCTTTTTCCAAAGCATTATTGTAAGCGTCTTTTGCGTCGTCGGCTGCTTTTTTGGTAGCCTCTTTGGCGTCTTTTGCAGCAGTTTTCATATCTTGTTTTGCATCTTGTGCTGCCACCTTTGTTTTGTCAACAGCATTATCAACGCCTTCTTTCACATCTTTAGCTGCGTCGCCTACGGCAGTTTTAGTATCGTTCCAAACTGTGTTAGCATTTGCTAAAGCTTTTCTGGCAACACTTTCAGCTTGTTTGTCTCCCTTTTTTATAGCAGCATCCAAATCTGCTTGGGCTTTATCTACTGCAGCTTTTGCATCAACTTCAGTGAGCGTTTTTGTTTCGGTTGTTACCGTAGCAATCGTGTCATTGTTCTGGTCGGTTACAACGGTTTGTTCTTGTTTTTTGCATGATGTTGCGAATAATAATACAGCTGCGGAAGCTGTTACAAAAATTTTTTTCATAGTAAAATTTTTTATAATGTGTAATTGAATATAATAATTTTTATTGTTTCAAATATTTTTGAACCAACCTGAATTTCAGCATTTCAGGTTTGTAATTAATGATGAAAACGCCACCGATGATACAAGCTGTAGCAATAATGAATTTTGCTGAGATTGTTTCTCCCAGAATCAGCCAGCTGAGGAAAATACTGATGATTGTGTTAACATAAGACAGAATAGAAACCTGTGTTGGAAGCAACGTTCTCAGCAGATAATGATAAGAGAAAAAAGCTAATACAGACCCGAAAACAGCTAAATAAATAATTGCGGAAATACTTTTTACAGACCAAGTTGATGTATCAATTGTTTCTGAAAATGAAAAAGCAAAAATCAACTGGATAATTCCTGCCCAGGCAAATTGATAAAATAGATTTAGAAAGAGATTGTTATTCTCGACGTTTATCTTTTTGGTATAAATGGTTCCTAATCCCCAACACATCAATGCGATAATCAAAATCAGCAGTCCTAATCTGTAATCAGGATTCATCAGGTCATTAATGCCATCCCAAAAAATGAAAAGCACACCAAAAAATCCCATCAAAAGCCCAATCATAGTCCGATAAGTGAATTTTTCCATTCCAATAGCCATACTTGCAATGAAGATGAAAACTGGCGAAAGTGCACTGATCAATGAGGTTAAACTACTCGTTAGATTTTCCTCTGCAACTGTTGTCAATCCATTAGCGCCAATTAGCATTAATGATGAAAGAGTGATTTGAATTCTAAAATTTCTCCAGCCAATCCATTTCAGATTTTTGGTATAAATCAAAATTGGCAACAAAACAAGTGAGGCCAAAAACTGACGAAATCCCGCAACAAACCACGGTGGAACAGTTTCTACTCCTATTTTGATGCCGAGGAAAGTCGTTCCCCAAACGATAGCGACAATGCAAATTGCAATAACGGTTTTTGAACTCAAAACTTCTTTTTGAAAAAATTACTAATCCAAAGGTATTCCAAAAACTCTGATTTTGCCTATAAATTTTTATCTTTGAACATCTAATAAAAAATTGAATGGTCGGAATAATAATGGGCAGCCAAAGCGATTTGCCAATAATGCAACAAGCTGCAGATTTTCTAAAATCTCTGGAAATACCTTACGAGCTAACAATCGTTTCTGCACACAGAACTCCGGAGCGAATGTTTGATTATGCAAAGACAGCGAAAAACAGAGGTTTGAAAGTTATCATCGCCGGAGCTGGTGGTGCGGCGCATCTTCCCGGGATGGTTGCCAGTTGTACCACTTTGCCTGTAATTGGTGTTCCTATTTTGTCCAGTAATTCTATCGATGGTTGGGATTCTGTTTTATCGATTCTTCAGATGCCTTCCGGTATTCCTGTTGCAACGGTTGCTCTGAATGGCGCTGCCAATGCCGGAATTCTTGCCGCAAAAATAATTGGAACTGCCGACTCAGAAGTTTCTGAAAGATTACAAAAATATCAGGATTCATTGAAAGATAAAGTTCTAGGAACAGTTGAAGATATCAAGAAGCAACACCCGAATCAGTTTGATAAATAGAATTCTTTAGGCATCTTAATCTGTAGTTTATCCTGAGCTTGTGGAAGGGCTCCCCAACCTAACAAAGTGGTTCGGCGAAGTCAATCTTTTCACTGCATTTTGTTGCGTACAAAAGAATTTCTGTTCAAGCCGGTCTGCAGATTCAGCACAAAAACGAATTTTGACATTCCGTAGAATCTCAACTGTCTAATTTTCTGCGGAATGACAAATAACTATTTATCCAAAATTCCTCGAATCTTATTCGCATTTACAATTAATTCCTCCAAATAATCAAAATTCTCTTTCTCCAAAGCAGATTTGAATTTTCTAAGCTGCGAAATATGTTCGTTCAAAACATCTAAAACATTTTCTTTGTTTTGACGGAAAATCGGGACCCACATTTCCGGATGAGATTTTGCCAGACGAACAGTACTAGAAAAACCAGAACTTGCTAACTGGAAAATTGTGTCTTCTTCACGTTCTTTTTCTAAAACGGTATTGGCTAATGCATAAGATGTAATATGCGAAATGTGCGAAATATAAGCCGTGTGAATATCGTGTCCGTCAGCATTCATATAAATAGGATGCATTTCTAAAGTATTGATGACTTGTTCTACAATCTCTAAAGCGTTTTTGTCAGATTCTTCTTTATTACAAATTACGGCTGCTTTTCCTGTAAAACTGTCTTTGGTTGCAGCATTCGGTCCAGAATTCTCGGTTCCCCACATTGGATGAAAAGCCACAAATCGTTTTCTGTTTGGATGATTTTTGATAGAGTCTACAATTCCGGATTTTGTAGAACCAACATCCATCACGACTTGTTTTTCATTAATCAAATCCAAAACATCAGGTAATATTTTTTTAGCAGAGTCTACCGGAATTGAAATAATAATTAATTCAGAATTCTTGACTCCTGCTTCAAAATCAGCTTTTTCATCAATGATATTGAGTTCGAGAGCTTTGTTTAGATTTTCTTTATTTTGGTCAATTCCGTAAACAAATTCTGCAAAGTTTTTTTCTTTTAATTTCAATGCAATGGAACCTCCAATTAATCCGGTTCCAATTATTCCTATTTTCATCTGTAAATACTTATTTTTTTATTCTGTCAGATGGAACGCAAAGCGTTTCATTATAATATTTTTCTATTAATTTAAAACAAAAAACCCCGTCATTAGGACGAGGTTTTGATATTTTTACATACGAATCCTAATCCTGTTGCAGGGCTTGAATTGCGTAATAATATGTTCTATTTGTTGTTTTCACAAAACGAAGATAGAAATTTATTTTTGAATTTTCAAAAATAAGCTATTGCTTATTTTACCTTAGAACTTTGTTTTGGACTAATTTTTTTATCTTTACTTTGAGTTCCTCCAATGTTTGAGGAAAGCTTACTTGCTTTTCGCATCTTGATAAATTCGCTAATCTCCGCTTGTTCAACCTTGGTCAAAGGACGGCTTCTTACTATGAAATCTATACCTTTTGGTTCTCTGATAATTCCCATAATTTTAATCTTTAAAATATTTTTCAACTAATATTTTAGCTGAATCGGTTTCTATAAACATTTTTTGGTCTTTAAAATGATAAGCTCCTAAAGTCTGTTCATAATGTTTAATTAATTTAGTTTTAGCAATGAACGCTAAATATCCATCAAAACCTTTTTGAAAAGAAACTTTGCAAGCATAAGCCACAAGATTTCCAGCAACACCTTCATAAAGTTTATCTTCTCCAATATTGAAAGGAGCACTTTCTAATAAATTCATATAAACGTGGTCGTCCATTATGCTAATACTCAAAAGTCCCTGAATAATATTCGGATTATTCACGATAGTTAATTTATAAACTTCGCGAGAAATATCCTTGAATTCTTCTTTCCAATTAAAATTCCAACCACTCTTTTTGGTAATATTCTTTAAATCCTCTTTTGTCAATAAAGAAATTTCGGTTTGAAAACTATCTCCGGAAATCACATTTATAATTGAGTTTGTAAGTTTATCTATTACAAAATCAAGTTGTATTTTGGGAGCTAATTTCATTAATCTAATATACGAAAATATATTTAATTTATGGATTCGAAACAATTAAAGTGGATGGAATGTCTGATAACCAAAGACTTTTTGTATCAATCAGATTTTTCCAGCTTTTGCTGCTGATCAACATCAAATCCTGAGATTCTAGGAATTCTTTTTCGATTGTTTTTTCATTGTAAAGCGTAATGTGATTCGGCGCGATATGTTCGATATTTCTTATCAATTCACGGATTTCTGTATTCTTACGGATTTGTCCTGCTGCGTCCAAAATAATGACCTGAGAGTCGTTGTTATTGATTAATCGTTTAGCATATTCAACCAGATAAAAATCGCTCAAATCAAAAATTGGGATAAAGATTCTGTCTGCACTTTCAAAGTTTTTGTCAACCATTATCCCAACAGGAATATTGGTTTTATCGATAATACTTAATGTAAAATCGTCGAAAGGGGAGTTGTTGAAAATATATGATTTTCCAGTAACCGTATTGAGTAATTTACTTGGATTGATGATTTTGGTTGTGAAACCAAGCAGTTTTCCAAGCAAAGTACCTTCGTAAATGGATTTTCCTAACATTATCAAAAGCAAATCATAATTACCTTTGTTAGTAATATTAACTAAATCACTTTGTGTATCTGTGGAAGCTTTGAAAAGTGTCGTTACTTCCAGTTTTAAAGCTTGAGATGTATCAATCACATCTTCAAATAGTTCTTTTTCATAATCCTCGATGTCAAAAGCGTGCAATTCATCAAGAGGAGCAATGTTCATGGCAGTTACGCTTTTGTTGCCGTTCATTTTATGCGTGAAATTATCAGCTAATTTCAACAATGTACTTCCAGATTCCGGCGTTTCGAATGATAAAAGAACTTTATATTTTTCATCATTCTCATTGTAGTCTTCTTCCAGACTTGATTTTTTTCCTTTGAAGAAATAATTAATAATATCCAAACTCGGTCCGGTCATAAAGGTTGTGAAAAGCGCCATTATCACAAGCATCGCAAATAATTCAGGACCTAAAACACCTAAGTCATAACCGATATTAAGAACAATCAGTTCAGTCAAACCTCTTGTATTCATCAAAGCACCGATGGTGAGACTGTCTTTCCAATTTAATCTTAAAAATTTAGCAGTCAATGCGCTTCCTACAAATTTTCCGATAACGGCAGTTAAGATAATCAATCCACCGATTTTCCAGAGATGGGGGTCGTTCAATAATCCGATTTGTGTTCTAAGTCCTGTGAATACAAAGAATAATGGAAGTAACAAAACCAAAGCGACGTCTTCAACTTTCTCGATGAAAAGGTTTCTGAATTTCACATTTTCTGGCATTATCGCTCCAGCCATAAACGCTCCGAAAAGTGCATGGATCCCGATAACTTCTGTCAAATAAGATGAGATAATTAGTATCAAAAAGAAAACGGCTACCAATGCTTTGTTGATGAATCCTTTTCCTTTTTGTGATTCGGCGATTCTTGTAAGGAAAGGTTTAACCAATCTTATCATCAAGAAAACGTAGACAATTGCCATTATAATGACAAAAATAGAACCCGAAAAAGAGCCAGCTTTTACAACTGCAATTACCGCAGCCAAAATACACCAAGCGGTAATGTCATCGGCTGCTGCACAAGTGATTACAACTGTTCCTATTTTAGTTTTATGGAGATTCCGTTCCTGAACAATTCTTGCAAGAACTGGAAATGCTGTGATACTCATCGCAATCGCCATAAATAAGGCAAACGAACTGAATTGAATTCCGTCCGGCGCGAATTCTTTATAAATAAAATAAGCTAGTCCAACACCTAAAGCAAATGGAATGATAATACTTGCGTGGCTGATAACAACCGCATCGTGTGCTTTTTTTCTCAAAACGCTCAAATCCAGCTCCATCCCTACGATATACATAAAGAGAATCAATCCGATCTGACTTAGAAATTGTAAGTTAGGAAGCGATTCTTTTGGGAACATAAACGCTGAAAATTCAGGGAAATATAATCCTACAAGTGATGGTCCAAGAACAATACCAGCAATCATTTCGCCAATTACAGATGGTTGTTTCAGCTTAACACAAATCCATCCGAAAAACTTAGCAACAACAATTATGGTAACAATTTGTGCCAAAAGAAGTGCCAATGGATGATGTAGATTTTCTAAGAATGATGTAGCGAAAGTGTCCCACATCGTTCCACCAGTTGCCTTAGTCGGTGCAATACTTTCTCCAATTTCCAAAGTTTTTCCTTCTACAAAAAACCAATACATCAAACAAGAGAAAAACGCTATTGTAAGGACGTAAAAGATAATATTTCTATACTTTTTCATAATCAAATTCATTTCCACAAATCGGTAGCTTGCATTGTACTGATTTCAGGATGTAAATTTGAGAAGTTTTGCTGAATCAAAAGTTAATTCAATTCAAAAATGTAATGAAAGCGCTAAATTCTGCGCTGAAATTATCTAGACAATTTTTCAGAAATCTGATTTTTGAAAATATCGCTGACACTTAATTTTAAGGGAATTCCGTCTGATGAAACCACATCCAGAATGATTTCTGAAGAGGAAAAAACCTGAATATGCTGAATATTAACCATTTCCTTTTTATTGATTTGAACAAACGATTTTTCAGGTAATAATTCAGATAAGTTTTTGAAGCTCAGGTTTTTAAGAGTAATTTCAGAATTATTTTTCAGCATTAAATCTTTGTCGCGGCTATCTATATCAGAAGTTTTGATAAAAACTACATCATTGACAAAAATTCGGGTTTTTCCGAGATTGGTATTCCACTCAAAAAACTGATTTTTTTTCTGCTCGCCAAGCAATTTTTCTGCCTTTTCAAAAGCTTGCTGAAGACGTTCTTTTTTGATAGGTTTCCGGACATAATCTACCACGTCAAGGTCAAAAGCTTCTGCTGCATATTCTTTGTAAGCCGTTGTGAAAATGATTTTTTTGCCTTTGATTAATTCCGCAACTTGAAGTCCGTTTGTTCCAGGCATTTCGATGTCCAGAATACAAACATCACAATCGATATCATTGATTTCTTGCAAAAATATTTTCGGATTGTTGAAAGCTTTCACAACTTCTATACCTTCAATCTGGTCGCAGAGAAGTTTTAGGTAGCTGATTGCCAATAATTCATCGTCCAGAATAACGCATTTTATCATAAAATTCTGAAAGATTAATGGTTAAATGGGCAACGTAATTTCCGTTGGTGATACTTTTGTTCAGCTTGTAATGGTCTTTGTAAATCAGTTTCAATCTTTGGTCAAAAGATTTGCTTCCGAATCCGCTATTTTCCTTTTTTAATGGGGTTTTTTCAGAGATTTTGTTGGAGACTTTCATCTCAAATTTTCCGGCATCTAAAATTAAATTCACGGCAATAAAAGAATCCTCAGCCAAAAAATCGGTGTGTTTAAAAGCATTTTCAATCAAATCAACAGAAATCAATGGGGCAAAAACTTTCTCCAGATATATAGAATCTTCTTTATTAATTTTCGTTTTGATTCTAAAATCGAACAAAGGATTGATTTTGATTTTATTGATTTCGATAAGGTTCATTGCAAAATCCAACTCCTCTTTTGGACTCACGAATTTGTTGCTGCTTTCATAAAGAATATAATCCAGAATACTAGCCAATTTATCCAACGAAATATAAGTCTGATAAGCGTGTGACTGAACCGAATTGAGAATATTTTTGAAAAGATGCGGATTGAGTTTGGTCTCGATATGTTCTAAGCGTACATTGTCGAGTTTGCTTTCAATCGCTTTGTAATTGTCTTCTAAAATTTTATTTTTTGTTTTTGACGATTTGTATTTCCCATAAAGGAAGAAAGTTAAAACCAGCAAAAAAAAGATGACGAAAATCCCACCAAACAAGAAATAATCCGGAAGTAAGAGATTTTTGCCAGACATATTATTTCAGTTTTTTCAAGCCTGTAAACTCAGCGTTTTCCTTGCATTTAGAATAATTAATTTCGAATCTCGGATTGTTTTTCGGATAAACCAAAACGTATTTTGGACAAGGTTTCTCTTGCGCTTTGCTTCGGTCAAAATCAATTTTTCCACCAGCGATGATGCTGTCTTTCAAGAATTGTTCTGAGATTTTGTTTACTTCCATTTCCGTTTTGAAAGTTGGAGAATAGGTGAAATCTTTAGTCAACGTTTCAGCAATTACTCTGTCATTAGGGAAATAAGAGCAACTTGTACCTTTTTGATTGAGTATGAAAAATACGATTAACAAGCCTGGAACCAGACCGATAGCGTAGAATTTTAATTTTTTTAGCATTAATGAGATTTAGAAAATCAAAAGATTGATATCGTGATAAGGAAGGTCGAACTTGTTACAAATCAATTGTTTCGTATGTCTCCCTTTGTACATATAAAGAGATTGTTTGATTTCGTTTTTATGAATCAACATATTTTCGAAACCGCCTTCTTCGTCATAACCTAACAGATAACTTAGGAAGAAATTGCTCACAGCTTTCGTTGTCGTTCTCGGCATTCTTGAAGTCAAATTCGGTAAACCACAGTGGATAACGTCGTGTTTTACAATGAATGGTTTTTCTGTTGTTGTCAGCTCCGAAGTTTCAATCACTTTTCCATTATCGATTGTGATATCGATGATGACACTTCCTTTTTTCATTTTCATTACCATATCTTCGGTAACGATCGGGGGAAGATTCAATCTTGGTAAAGCACCGATAACAACATCAGCTCTTCTAAGTGATTTTGTTAATTCTTTCGGGTCGATGACAGATGTTGGAACGCGGCTATCAACCAAAGTATGAAGTCTTCGAAGCTTCGATAATGAATTATCAAAAACTTTGACACTCGCTCCAAGTCCAATCGCTGCTTTTGTAGCAAATTCACCCACAATTCCAGCGCCTAAAATCACAACTTCCGTAGGACGAACACCAGTGATTCCGCCAAGCATCAATCCATTGGACATTGCCAATAATTCTGAGGCGTAAAGGATGGAAACACTTCCTGCAATTTCACCAATTAATCTTACCAATGACAATTGTTTGTACTCATCCATTATGAATTCGAAAGCGATGGCATTGACTTTTTTGCAAGCTAATTTCAGGAAATAATCTTTGTCTCGAAGATTGATTTGTAAAGCCGAAATTAAATAAGTCATCGGTCTCAAGTAATCGATTTCCTCTTCGGTTGGTGGATTTATTTTCAAAACCAAGTCTTGAGAAAAAGCGACTTTGGGGTCATTTGTAATCTCTGCACCAGCTTCGGAGTATAAAATATCAGAAAAGTGAGAACCTTCTCCGGCGCCACTTTCTATGATGACTTTGTGTCCATTATTTACCAAAATCTGAACTGCATCCGGAATGATGCACGTTCTTTTTTCATTCAGACAAGTTTCTTTTGGAATCCCAATGCTGAAGGTTTTTCCTTTTTTTACAACTTCTAGTTTTTCCTCTTTAGGAATCAGTTCTTCTTCTGTAAAAGGCGTAAATATGGTTGATGTACTGCTCATATAAAACGAATCATTGTTCAAAATCTAAAGCAAAGATAAAACAAATTACTATTATGTTTAATTAAACTCGATTTCTCTTCCGGATTCTGTATTGGTGATGGTCATTTTGTGAAAATCGTAACCTTCAAGCTCGTCCATATAGATTTCCGGCCATTCTATAATTGACAAAAATCCATTGTCAAGATATTCCTCAATCCCGAAATCATAAGCTTCTTCCACAGATTTTAATCGGTACAAATCAAAATGAAAAACTTTTCCTTTTGGTGTATCGTATTCATTCACAATAGAGTAGGTTGGAGAAGAAATTTCGTCTGAGCTTCCCAATTCTTTAAGCAAAAACTGGGAAAAAGTGGTTTTTCCTGCGCCCAGATTGCCTTTGAGAAGAAGAATATTATGTTCAAGATTTGGAATGATTTGATTAACAATATCTTTCCATTCTTCAAGCTGATGAATTGTAAATTGCATCTTAAATTTTTTACAAAAATAAGGTTTCTGCAGATTTTATTTCAGAATAAAAATTAAAACTAATTATTACCTTTACATCGTGATTACGAAAGAGACGATTGATAAAATATTTTCTACCATCCGTGTAGAAGAGATTATTGGTGAATATGTTCAGTTGAAAAGGGCAGGCTCTAACTTCAAAGGTTTGAGTCCTTTTCATGAGGAAAAATCACCAAGTTTTGTGGTTTCTCCAAGTAAACAGATCTGGAAAGATTTCTCGACAGGAAAGGGAGGAACGGCTATTTCTTTCTTAATGGAAGTCGAGAATTTCACTTATCCCGAAGCACTTCGCCATGCGGCGAAAAAATATGGGATAGAGATAGAGGAAAATATCCGAGAATATTCTGAAGAGGAAAAACAATCACAAACCGAGCGTGATTTGCTTTACAAAATCCACGAGGTTGCGAATGATTTTTTCCAAGATCAGCTTTGGGAATCGGAGGAAGGCAAAATGATTGCTTATTCTTATTTCAAAGAAAGAGAACTTCGGGATGATATTATCAGGAAATTCCAATTGGGATATTCGCCTGAAAAGAAAAATGCGTTTACAGAGTTCGCTCTTGGAAAAGCTTATTCCAAAGATATTCTTGAAAAATCAGGGTTGTCCATATTTCCGGAAAATACACCCTCAGGAATTGATAGATTCCGTGATAGAGTAGTCTTTCCGATTCATAGCTTTTCGGGAAGAGTTTTGGGTTTTGGTGCGAGGATTCTCAAGAACAATGTCAAAACTGCGAAATACCTCAACTCTCCGGAAACCGAGATCTATCATAAGTCCAACGTTCTGTATGGCTTAAATCAAAGCAAACAATCTATTTCCAGAAAGAATCTCTGTCTTTTGGTAGAAGGTTATATGGATGTTGTGTCGCTTCATCAGTCTGGGATTGAAAATGTTGTGGCGAGTTCTGGAACATCTTTGACAACGGAACAAATCAAACTCATCAAAAGATTAACGGAAAATGTAACGATTCTTTTCGATGGCGATAAAGCAGGAATCAAAGCCAGTTTCCGAAGTATCGATATGTTACTTTCCGAAGGGATGAACATTCGTGTTCTTCTCTTTCCAGATGGCGATGACCCAGATTCTTTTGCGAGAAAACATCCGCAGGAATATGTAGAGAATTTCATTGAGAAAGAAGCCAAAGATTTCATCGATTTCAAAGCTGAGATTCTTTTGAAAGATGCAGGCAACGACCCCATCAGAAAAGCAGAATCAATCCGTGATATTGTAAAATCGGTTGCCTTTGTGCAGAATGCTCTGAAACGTGAGGTTTATTTGAAAGAAGTTTCGACTAAATTTGGATTGAGTGAGCAAAGTTTGTTTAATGAACTTCAGATTCAAACCAATGTCACACAACAGCAGGAATCAAAACCTAAGTTTGAAGAGAAAAAGGCTGCTCCAAAATTAGAAATTGTTCAGGAAAATACTTTTTCTGTCAACCCATTGTTGCTTCAGGAAGAAAAGTTGGTTGATTTGATGTTGAAATACGGCGATTTTGTCTTAGACAGAAAAGATGCTGATGGAAACGCTTACAAAATCACAGTCATAGAAGAAATTCTGAATCATTTGGAAGAAGATGAATGCGAGATTCAGCTGGATATTCATAAAACCATTATTTCTGAAATTAAAGAAGGAATTCTGCAAAACGAAATAAGATCGGGTAATTTTTTCTTCAATATGATGGATGAGGAAATCTCTGGTAAACTAGCGAATGCGCTGATAGAAAATTATCATACAAGTAATTGGAACAAGTTCAATATCTATTTTAGTTCAGAAGAGGAAGTTGTTCCGAAGCTTGTTTCAGATATTGTTTTAAGACATAAAAGAGAATATGTTGTTAAGTTAATCAATGACCTGAAGAATACAACAGATAATGAGCAAGATAACACGCATATTTATCAAAATATCATTCTCTTGACTCAACTCAAAAACAAATTAGACAGCGAATTATTTCGTATTTTGTGACAGAATGACTTACTTTAGCAAAGGAATAGAAATTGTAAACTCAATACAGATTTAAAAATAACCAAATATAATATGGACATTAAAAAAGAATTCAGAGATTTCTCGGTAAAACATATGGGAAATAACGGTCTTGTTACAGACCAATATATGGGAATGTTCAATCCGACCAATCTTACGCCTTACATTATGGAGGAAAGAAGAATGAACGTTGCACAGATGGACGTTTTTTCTAGATTGATGATGGACAGAATCATTTTCCTCGGAACAGGAATCGACGATCAGGTTGCGAATATCATTACAGCGCAGTTATTGTTCTTAGAGAGTTCAGACTCTGCAAAAGATATTCAGATCTACATCAACTCTCCAGGAGGAAGTGTTTACGCAGGATTGGGAATTTATGACACAATGCAAATCATCAAACCGGATGTAGCAACAATCTGTACCGGAATTGCGGCTTCTATGGGCGCGGTTCTTTTGGTAGCGGGCGAAAAAGGAAAACGTTCTGCTTTGAAGCATTCTCGAGTGATGATTCACCAGCCTTCTGGTGGTGCACAAGGTGTAGCATCTGATATGGAAATCAACCTAAGAGAGATGTTGAAGTTGAAAAAAGAATTGTACGACATTATTTCAAACCACTCTGGCCAAACTTACGAGTGGGTAGAAAAAGCATCTGACAGAGATTACTGGATGACCTCTACCGAAGCCAAAGAATTCGGAATGGTAGACGAAGTTCTTGAAAGAAAAAAATAAAACAACAAGACCTGATTCATTTGAGTCAGGTTTTTTTTATGTATTCTATCTGATGCTCTCTAACTCATCAACTCAGATTATCATTTGGGCGCCTTTATCCGCCCTCCGTTCCCGCTTTGTCACTCTGAGGCTCTCGAAGAGTCCACTCAGGTCGGGGCGCGCTTCGCAAAGTTGAAACATTGTTCTTCGATTAGAGATTTGTAATGAAACTACGACAAATTAAATTAGACAGATTACATTTTACTTTTTACATCGTACATTTTACAAAAAATAATTTTGCAGAAAATCTCAATTTCACTACTTTTGACACGTTAAATAATAAAAAATGAAAAAATCTGTAATATTGTTGGCTTCTGCTATCTTAGTTGTGTCTTGTGATCTTCCTGCTGGTGGGAACAAAGGACGTTTGAAAAAAACGGATGAAGTAGTAAGATATGACGATCCTAATGCACCTCACGGAACTTACCATCCAACTGCAGATTCTACAAAAGCTGTTTCTCACGTTGTAGCAGATTCTGCAAAGACAGTGACATCAGAAGTTAAACCAGCTGCAACAGCCGAAGCTCCTGCTGAGCACCACTAAGAATTTTATAAAAATATTATAATAAAAAATGTCTTGCGTTTGCAGGACATTTTTTATTTTTACGAACCTCAATAGAAAAATGAGAGTAATAATAAACTTTGTTTTTCTTTGTTGAGTAGTTTTACGTCTTTGCGAACCTTAAAATATCCTCAATAATTTATATAAAAACTTTGCGGACTTTGCGTTCAAAAAAAATAATTTTAAAATCATAGACTAATCATTTATCATTAACAAAATGAGTACAACACAAGCATACATCCAAGAAAATAAACAACGTTTTCTTGATGAATTATTTGATATCCTTAGAATTGCTTCCATCAGTGCAGATCCGGCTTACAAATCAGAAGTTCTGAAATGTGCAGATGAGGTAGCAAAACATCTGAAAGTTGCTGGAGCAGACAACGTAGAAATCCTTGAAACCAAAGGTTATCCAATCGTTTTCGGAGAGAAAATCATTGATGCTAATTTACCAACCGTTTTGGTTTACGGACATTATGACGTTCAGCCGGCTGATCCTTTGGAATTATGGACAAGCGACCCTTTCGAACCGGTTGTTAAAACAACGGAACTTCATCCGGAAGGTGCGATTTTCGCAAGAGGTTCCGCAGATGACAAAGGGCAATTCTTTATGCATGTCAAAGCTTTCGAAGCAATGATGAAAACAGATTCTTTGCCTTGTAATGTCAAATTTTTGATTGAAGGTGAAGAAGAAGTGGGTTCTGCAAGTTTGGCAGATTTCCTTGAAGAAAATAAAGAAAAACTGAGTTGTGATGTGATCTTGATTTCTGATACACATATTTATTCTAATGAGCAGCCAACAGTTACGACAGGTTTGCGTGGATTGAGTTATGTTGAGGTTGAAGTAGAAGGCCCGAATCGTGATTTACATTCAGGACTTTACGGTGGTGCGGTTCCGAATCCAATCAATGTCTTATCAAAAATGATTGGCGATTTGATTGATGACAAAGGTCACATTACAATCGACGGTTTTTATGACAATGTTCTAGTTGTTTCCGACGAAGACAGAAAGGAAATGAACAAACTGAAAGACAATCCAGAAGCTTATAAGAAATCAATCAACCTTAATGATATTCAGGGAGAAGAAGGTTATACAACTTTGGAAAGAGCTTCTATCAGACCAACTTTGGACGTGAACGGAATCTGGGGAGGCTACACTGGTGAAGGTGCGAAAACGGTAATTGCTTCCAAAGCTTTTGCTAAAATCTCGATGAGATTGGTTCCCAATCAAACACCGGAAGAAATCACTGAAAAATTCACAAAGTATTTTGAGAAAATCGCTCCTAAAAGCGTGAAAGTAAAAGTAACGCCACATCACGGCGGAATGCCTTATGTTTTGGAAAGCAACACTAAAGAATTTTTGGCTGCTAAAAAAGCAATGGAAAAAGCATTTGGTAAAGAAGTTTTGCCTTACAGAAGTGGAGGAAGTATTCCTATTACGTCTTTGTTCGAGAAAGTTCTTGGGGCTAAATCTGTTTTAATGGGATTCGGTTTGGATTCAGATGCGATTCATTCACCAAATGAACATTACGGATTGTATAACTATTATAAAGGTATTGAAAGTATTCCTTATTTCTTTGAGTTTTATGCAAAAGGATAAAAATGTAAAGACAGTTTAGGCTGTCTTTTTTTATATTAAAATCTAATGAATTTCACAGATTAAGCAAAATTTCCGTAATAAAATCTGCAAAATTAGCTTAATCTGCGAGCAAAATTTAATAAAATAAAATCAAAAAAAATTATGTCAAAAGTTATTTATATCACAGGTGGAACCAAAGGAATAGGTTTCGGAATTGCAGAAGTTTTATTGAAGAATGGTCACAAAGTGGCTATTAGTGGAAGAAAACAGGAAGATGTGGACAAAGCAGTTTCTGAGCTTAAAGTAATTTCTGAAAGTGTTTTAGGAGTGAGTTCTGATGTTAGGAAATTTCAGGATGAAGAATCAGCAGTTCAAAAGATTGTTCAGAATTTCGGAAGCCTAGATGTTGTGATTGCCAATGCAGGTCTAGGAATTTTCAAACCAGTCGATGAATTGACGATAGAAGATTGGAATGCAATGCAGGAAACTAATTTGACAGGTTGTTTCTATACATTGAAAGCTTCGGTTGAAGAACTGAAAAAATCTCAAGGTTACTACATTACGATTGCAAGTCTTGCCGGAACTAATTTCTTTGAAAATGGAGCAGGTTATAACGCTTCGAAGTTTGGCGTTGTTGGTTTTACACAGGCTGCAATGATTGACCTTAGAAAATATAATATCAAAGTTTCAACCATAATGCCTGGTTCTGTTGCCACTTATTTTAACGGAAATGTTCCATCGGAAAAAGACGAATGGAAAATTCAGCCGGAAGATATGGGAAATCTTGTCCTCGATATGCTGAATATGAACCCGCGTGTTTTGCCAAGCAAAATTGAGTTCCGAGCAAGTCAGGTAAAGAAATAAAAATTATTGATTTTTTGAAAATTCGATAATTTGACCCAGATATTTGTTAAGTCAAAATTCTGCAAAATTGGCTAGAAATGGATGAAATTATTTATAAAGAATCTAAATACCCTTTTATTAAAGCGGTTTCCGATGTTATTTAATAAATAACAATAAATTATGCATGCATAGTATTTTTTATATATATTAGCCACAGTTAGTAACGTCAAATGTTATCGTTAAGATCGATTCTTATTGATAATTAATTAAAAATATATTTAACAGATGAAATCGCCACAATTCGGAAAATTAAATTATTTCAAAGTGAGTGCGATTGCATATGACCATTAAAAACAATAAATACTTACATATGAAAATATTAGTTTGTATCAGTAGTGTTCCAGATACTACAAGTAAAATTAATTTTACAGCAGATAAATCTGCTTTTGACAAAAACGGAATTCAGTGGGTGATTAATCCATTAGATGAGTTTGCTTTAACAAAAGCTATAAAATTACAAGAATCTCAAGGAGCGACTGTAACAGTTGTGAATGTTGGAGATGCAGGAACAGAAGCAGTGATCAGAAAAGCTTTGGCAATCGGAGCGAACGACGCTGTGAGAGTTAACACAGAGGCGAAAGACAGTTTCTCTGTAGCAAAAGAAATTGCGAGAATTGCTCAAGATGGTAGTTACGATTTGGTTCTGGCAGGAAAAGAATCGATTGATTATAATGGTGGCGCTGTTCCGGGAATGGTTGCTCAGCTGTTGAATTATGCTTTTGTTAATGCAGCGGTTGGATTGGATGTTAATGGTTCAGAAGCAACTGCGGTTAGAGAAATCGAAGGTGGTAAAGAAACGATTTCGGTTAAGTTACCAGCTGTTGTTGCAGGACAAAAAGGTTTGGTAGACGAAAAAGATTTGATTATCCCGAATATGAGAGGAATTATGTCTGCAAGAACAAAACCTCTTAATGTTGTAGAACCTTCCAATTCTGAAGTGAAAGTGGAAGCTGTTTCTTTTGATAGTGTTGCTCCAAGAGCAGCTGTGAAGTTGGTTTCTGCAGATAACCTAGACGAGTTGGTAAGATTACTTCACGAAGAAGCGAAAGTAATCTAAAGTTGGAAGTCGGAAGTTAGATGTCCGATGAGAATTCAATTTTAACAAAAATATTATTTAATTAATCAAATCCACGATTTCAGAGTCAAGTTTGAAAACTTCTGACTTCCGACATCTGACATCTGACAAAAATTAAAAAATTATGGCAGTATTCGTATACGCAGAAAATATAAACGGAATTTATAAAAAAGCAGCATTTGAAGCCGTTTCTTACGCAAAAGCTATTGCAGGAAAAACTGGAGATTCAGTAACTGCAATTTCTATCAATCCAACAGATTCTTCAGATTTGCTTTACAAATATGGAGCAGATAAAGTAGTGAATGTAAAAGACGCAGGTCTTAAAAATTTCAGCGCTAAGGCTTATGCAGAAGCAATTAACCAAATTGCTGACGGAAATATTATCGTTTTCCCTCACACAACAGATGCATCTTCTGTAGCGCCAATGTTGGCAATTCAGAAAAATTATTCATTGATTACGAATGTGATTGATCTTCCAGAAAGCACTTCGCCTTTCCAAGTTAAGAGAAAAGCTTTCTCTGGAAAAGGTTTTATGCACGCAAAAGCTGATGCAGCTGGTGTGATTGTAACCGTTTCTCAAAATGCTTTCGGAGTTAAGGAAAATGCAGCTTCAGGTTCAGAAGAAGTGAAAGAACTAAGCATTGCCAACGAAGATACAAAAGTGATCAATCACGAGCAGTCTTCAGGAAAACTTGACCTTAAAGAAGCGGAAATCGTAGTTTCTGCAGGTAGAGGTTTGAAAGGTCCCGAAAATTGGGGAATGATAGAAGATTTGGCAAATGTTCTCGGAGCGGCTACAGCTTGTTCAAAACCAGTTTCTGATATCGGTTGGAGACCTCACACAGAGCACGTTGGACAAACTGGAAAAGCAATTTCTCCCAATCTTTACATTGCAGTTGGTATTTCCGGCGCCATTCAGCATTTGGCGGGCGTTAACAGTTCGAAAACGATTGTGGTTATCAATAATGATGCGGAAGCACCTTTCTTCAAATCTGCGGATTATGGAGTCGTGGGCGATGCCTTCCAGATCATTCCTGCATTAACAGAGAAAATCAAAGCATTGAAAGCTTAATCCAAATTTCATAAAAATATAAACCTGAGTCAGTGATTCAGGTTTTTTTGTTTTAATAAGTATCATTATTTGGGCAGCTTAATCCGTCTTCCGCTCCCAATCTTTTCACTCCACTTCGTTGCGTAAAAAGGATTTCCGCTCAAGCCGGGCTGCTGCAATTCAACGCTTTAAGGATTCGGAAAGTGAAATACTGAATTATTTAATGATTTTATAACCTAAACAATGGAAAAATCGACAAATCCTAAATGAAAATTAACAAAAAATTTTATATTTGCTAAATGGATTATAAAAAATTAATCATTAGAGGGATCTCATACAGCCAGACTCAATCGGGAGCTTATGCGCTGTTGTTGGAACATGAAGAAACATCGGTCAAATTGCCTGTTGTTATCGGGAATTTTGAAGCACAATCCATTTCTTTGGGATTAGAAAAAGACATCAATCCGCCTCGTCCTTTGACGCACGATCTTTTCGCTCAGTTCGTGAAAAATACAGGTTTTAAACTAGAGTCTGTCATTATTTACCAAATCAAAGACGGCGTTTTCTTCTCCAATATAAATTTCAAAAATCCGTTAACAGAAGAAGAGCTGATTTTGGATGCAAGAACTTCTGATGCTGTTGCAATGGCTGTTCGTTTCGATGCACCTATTTATACGACTTCAGATGTTCTGAACGAAGCTGGAATTTTATTAGAACTCGAAGAAACTCAAAAAGTAGGAGTAGAAGAAGAGGAAGAGATTTCAACAGATTTCAATGATCTATCAGGTGTTTCTTTGGAAGAATTAAACCAATTGCTGAATGATGCCGTAAAAGAAGAGGATTATGATACAGCACTCAGATTGCAGGAAGAAATCAAACGCAGAAATAAAAAAATAGAATAAATATATATTATCATTTAAGATATGAATTTAAAATTACGACTGACAATACTTAGCTTTCTTCAGTTTTTTGTTTGGGGAGCTTGGCTAATTACAATGGCTAACTTCTGGTTCGGAACAAAACATTGGGACGGCGCTCAGTTTGGAGCAGTTTTCGGAACAATGGGTATTGCCTCGATTTTCATGCCAACGATTACAGGAATTATTGCTGACCGTTGGGTGAATGCAGAAAGGATTTATTCTGTTTTACAAATTTTATATGGCGCTGTTCTGTTTATTTTGCCCCACGCAGAAACGCCAAACTCTTTTTTCTCCATAATGTTGGTTGCTATGTGTTTCTACATGCCGACAATTGCTTTAACCAATTCGATCTCATATACGATTCTGAAAAACAGTCATTTGGATGTTGTTAAGGATTTTCCACCCATCAGAGTTTGGGGAACTGTGGGTTTCATCGTCGCCATGTGGATTACCAATTTGACAGGTAACAAAGCTACAGAAGGACAGTTTTATATCGCTGGTGTAGCTGCAGTTGCATTAGGGCTTTATGCTTTAACATTACCAAAATGTCCGCCTCAAAAATTAATTGATAAAAACGCACCGCTTTCTGAGCAATTAGGTTTGAATGCTTTCAAATTATTTGGGAATTTTAAAATGGCGTTGTTCTTTTTATTCTCAATGTTATTGGGAGCTGCGTTGCAATTGACTAATGCCTATGGCGATGTTTTCCTGAGTGAATTTGCTCATTTCCCAAAGTATGCCAACTCGATAGTTGTTGAAAAATCAACCATTATTATGTCAATTTCTCAGATTTCGGAAACCTTATTTATTTTGGCAATTCCGTTTTTCCTGAGAAGATATGGTATCAAAAAAGTAATGTTAATCAGTATGTTGGCTTGGGTTCTTAGATTTGGACTTTTTGCTTACGGAGATCCTGTGAACGGCCTTTGGATGATTATTTTATCTTGTGTGGTTTATGGGATGGCATTTGATTTCTTCAATATTTCTGGTTCTCTTTTTGTGGAAACTACGACAGACAAAAAAATCAGATCATCTGCTCAGGGTTTGTTTATGATGATGACCAATGGTTTTGGAGCTGTTTTGGGAAGTTACATTGCAGGTTGGGCTATTGATAAATTCTTCACAATTAAATTTACGACAGCTTCAGAGTTATCATCATACCTGGAAACGACACCAACAGATTCTACATTCATAGAAATTTTGAAAAATTCTTTTAATGCTGTAGTTAATCCGGATGGGACTTTATCTAATGTTGTACTGGTGAAGAACTGGCCGCATATCTGGCTTTATTTTGCAGGCTATGCTTTGATTATTGCTGTTTTATTTGGCGTATTTTTCAAGCATAAACATTCTGCGGAAGATGTTAAAAATATTACGCACTAATTTTTGGGCGAATATTTGATAATAAAATAATAAATAAAAGAAATGAAAAAATTAATCATAAGTACTCTAGCCGTTTCTACTTTAATTGTAGGACTAATTAGTATGAATAGTTGCAGCAAAGTTGAGGATATAATAGATGATATTACCATTCCGGTTCCGTTTACCATTCCGTTTGATGTAGAAACTACAATTCCTTTTGCTGTAACAACAGAACCAATCAAATATCCTTCAATTCCTCTTAATCTTGATTTAGATGCAAAAATCAGAGAGCAGTTTAACGGAGCGACCATAGATAATGTAAAATCTGCAAAATTGTCTAGTTTTGTAGTGAATTTTGTTTCTTCTTCTGATTCAGATTCGATTAAACTAGATAAGGTTCAAGATGCGAAAATCTACATCAAAACACCTACTCTTGCAGAAATTGAAATTGCAGCTGTTGTTAATAATGTAAGCCCGACGGCACTTAATTTTACACCGGCAGATAAAGAGTTGATGGAGTATTTGAAGTCCAAAGATGTTTCTATTGCGTTAGAATTAAAAGGTAAAGAGTTGGAACCGGCTGTAACTCAAATGAAAATAAGAATCAATTCAGGATTTAAAATTCAAGTAGGATTATAAAATAAAAGATGACTTAGCGGTCATCTTTTTTTGTGTAGTCTTCATAAGGATTCTCTTGTGAGAAGAGGATATTTAGAATCATTCCTATAATCACTATAATATTAATGATGACTTGGATAAGGTTAGGAATTGGAAGCCCAATAAAAGGATTGTAAAGCAGCGCAAGAACAACAAAGATTTTGACATCCAAAGAATCTTTTCTTTGAAACGCATCATAAGCTAACCAGCCAAAACCAACAAACAATCCATAACCGGAAAGTCTGTAAAACATATAAGGCATTTTTAAAAAACACAAGATAAGAACGGCTATCAAGATTAACTTTAAAAGCTGATTCATATTATCGATTTGTCGTAAAAATACTAATTAAATGTTTATAATTTAAATTTTTGAGATTATTTTTAATTAATTATTAATGTATGTTTTTATTGTAATTGAATAATTAATTTAGGTTAATAAATTATCTCTATTCGAAAATCAAATTGTTTTGAATCGCAAGAGATTTAAGTTCTGTTTCTTCCCATTCCTTTTGAGCGTCACTTTTTAATGTGATTCCACCGCCTACAAACAGAAAAGCATAATTTTTAAAGAAGCTGGCGCATCTAAGATTCACGAAGTAATAAATGTAATCTTCAGTTTCGACTTTAATGTAGCCTGCGTAAAATTCTCTGTTAAAATGCTCTATGCTTTTGATGCCTTGCGCACAAAGTTCTTTTGGAAATCCACAAACGGCTGGCGTTGGATGAAGTTCAGAAATAATTTTATCCAGACTTTCAGGACTTATTTCAGCAGAAAAATCAGTTTTCAAGTGTTTGATGTTTCCTGAAATCAAATCTTTTGTTGAGGAAACTCTAAGGTTAGATGAGAATTTTCTAAGAATGGACTGAATATATTCTGTAACGGCTTTTTGTTCTTCGATTTCTTTATCCGTCCAGTTCTCATCCAGTGGAAGCGTTCCCGCAACACTCATTGTCTCAAAAGAATTATTTCTCTTATCGAATTTCCCTAAAACCTCCGAAAATCCACCCATCCAGATTTCTCCATTTTTTTCAAACAAATAACAGAAAGCGGAAGGGTAGCTGTCGCAGAATTTTAGGAAACTTTTGGTTAAAGACAATTTTTTTTCAGAATCGATGTCAAGATACATCAAGAGTTTTCTTCTGGAAAGAACGAGTTTTTTAAGCTCATTTTTCTCAATAAAATCTTTAGCCTGAGATATTTTCAGAGCATAAGATTCCTGAGTTTCTTTTGCTATTTCTATAAGCTGGCTTTTACTTTTTGGCGAAATATTTTGATTTTCAATTTCTTCTATGGAAATTTCTTTGATGTTTCCTTTAAAGTCCAAAACCGTTTTGGTGTCGAAGCTGACAAATGAAACCAATTTTTCCTGAGAAGATTCCAAAGTATGGTAAATATCCGAATCGGGTAATCTGAAAATGAGCATTGCTTTCTAAAATGAAATTAGACTTTTCCGACAGGAACGATATTATTCGTCATGGTTGTGTGATTAATCAGGTTTCCTTTTTCATCACGGATTTCGATTTGAGAAACGTGCATTGTGTTACCTTTTCGGATAAAAGTCGCCGTTCCAGTCACTATACCTTCTCGTTTTGCTCTCAAATGATTACTGTTGATATTAGTTCCAACCGGTACAACTTTATCAGTATCAATATTAATCAACGAAAGACAAGAACCCAAAGTTTCTGCCAAAACACAGCTTGCGCCGCCGTGCAGAATCCCGTAAGGTTGATGAACTCTGGAATTAACTGGCATTGTCGCTGTTAAAAAATCATCGGAAACATCGGTGTAAACAATTTCCAAAGTTTCTCCCAATGTGTTTTTGCTAGCGTTATTGAGATAGTCTAGTATTTCTTTTTTTTTAGCTTCGTCCATTATTTTGATTTTAGATAAAATTTCGAGATGCGTCCATCGGTTAAGATATTGTTGACGACGGAGAAAACTGTTCAAACGGCCTTCAACAATAACCTAGTTTTATGAATTTTATTTTTTACAGTCTACTTTATTTCCTGTTAAGTCATAACATTCATAAGCAGAACCTTCTCGTTTTTTAGTTAATTCGAATATTTTTTTTGAGTTGTTATATCTTATATAATAATACGGTAAATTTATGCTATCAATTAAGATTTTACCATTCCTTTCTATAATGCTATAATCGCTTTCATTTCGAATGGTAAAATAGCTGTCATTGCCATCCGTCATTCTGTTGAAGCCTTTTTTGTTTTTAGCAATTAGCATATTTTCCTTATCATAAATATCATAAACTCCAGCCAAATGTACTCCAGGTTTGGTCTCAAAAGTTCTATTGATGTAAATTAGATTTCCAAGTTTTCCATATTGTTGCACTCTGTCGTTTTCTGTATAGATTGTTTCTCCTGTTGATGGGTTAGAAATTTCGTAGAATTTATCATATTTTATGTATTCGAAATTGCCAACTTTCCCCAATTCTTTGTAAAACTTTGGATACAAATATTTTTTTCCTGAAACATCATACGTGTTTTGTTTGTAATCATTATCTGTAACAGAGATATTTCCGTTTTCCAAAATTCTAACATTCGAAACTTTATCCTCATAAACAGATTCTCCTTTTCGGTTTACAACCTGTTTATTATTATCCTTCAGCACCACAAAAAAATCTTTCGCAATTTCCTTATCGCCAATTTCCATAATACTTCCTTCAGCTTCAAAAAGTATTTTTTTTGATGTTGGGTCCACAGCAACAAATTTTTTGTCTGTAGTCCTAGTCATCGTCAATAATTTTGAAGTTGGCAAAGCGCGATTGAATTTTAAATTTTCAAAATCCACAAATTTTTTATCCAAAAGATGATAGATTCTGGTTGTTTCATTTTCTGTTTTTATAGAAGCATAAGGAGGAAAAAGCAGTTCTATATCCAGCGCATCTTTAGGCAAAAGCATCGTGCCTTTTTCGTCTATAATATTTTTATTGGCTGTTGTAGAATTAAATAATACCACAAAAGATTTTTCTTTAAAATTCGTGTGGTTTTTTTCCATATTTATGAGGAAACGATACTGTGATGGAATTTGATTTATTGTCCCATCTTTTGAAACTATTCTCACATTTGAACAGTGGAAAACTTCTGGTTTTTCTATACACTTGTCAGAAATTATTTTCGATCCATCTTTAAAAACATTGATGAAATTAACATCTTCTGCAAATTCCTCTTCTTTTCCGTCTGGCGAGATTAGGATGCTTTTTTTATTTTTTCTGTTGGTCAAATAGTCATATTGAAAATTTGTATTGTTTTCATCCATCGGAATTTGATCACTAATTGCTACATCATAATTTCTTGACTTTAAATCTGCCAACAATTTTTCGTCGATAGGTTTTGTAGGATTATTTTTTAAGAATTTTACTGGTAAAAAGCCATCCTCTTTTGTAGTTGTTTGTGAAGTTAAGACATTTTTTTTTGTTGATGTAGTTTTGGTTGTACTTTTTTTATTTTGAGCAAAACCAAATGTAAAGCTAAGTACAAGTACTGCCATTAATCTTTTTTTCATTCTATTTGTGTGTTTTGTTAATTTACTAATATATCTGTGGATTCCAGTTTTCTGGTTTTTTAGGCGTGATATCATATTTGATATAGAAATCCTGAATCTCCTGCATGATTTCCTCGTAAGTATGAGTTTCTAATTTTTCATAAGGAATTTTATAACCCAGATTAATCGTTTTTCTTTTGTAATCGCCACCGGCTAAAACAATTGGGACTTTAGCAGCCAGAGCCATATTGTAAAATCCTTTTCGCCATTTTGGAACCCAGCTTCTTGTTCCTTCTGGGGTAATTACCAAACTAAAATCATCTTTTTTGAACTCATTGGCAACGAAATTCACCAAGTCATTTTTCTGAGAACGGTCAATCCCAATTCCGCCAATTGCTTTCACAATCCCGCCGTACCAAGCTTTCGTATGCGCATCTTTGATGATGATTTTCAGCTTCTTGCCAAGAGACCAATAGGCAAGGTTCCCAAGAAGATATTCGCTGTTATCTGTGTGTGGCGCTACAACAAGAATACATCGGTCAAGGTTATTGACATCGCCTTGTAAAACAACTTTCCAACCAACTATTTTCAGAATGATTTTTGCGAGGATTTTTTTCATAGACAAAAAAATAAAGTATAACCCATGGAGGTTATACTTTACAAATTTACAAAATATGTTTATTCTTAAGAAATATCTAGGTATTCTTTACGTCTCAAAACAGGTTGCTGATGAAATCTACGATTTTGATTGCGATTTCTAGTACTAATTGAATCATTTTTGGTTATTTTTGTGATTAGAAGTTTATTTCTTGAACAAATTTAGTAATAATTTTGTTTCTTCTTTAATTAAAGAGTTAAAATTTTATTAAATTGTTAATTGATTACAGGATAAGTTACTGCAGTAGTCAAATCTAAGGGATTGTAGTTTTTTAAAATATGATGCTGCATCACTTTTGCCATTTCTTTGAACTGATCTTTGCTTGTGATTTTTTTTCCTCCAACCTGAAAAGTTCCTGGTGGCACATCATCAAATTTTTCTCTCAGTTCTTTCATCGGGTCATTATAAAACTGAAGCATCATTTTGTGCATATCACTTATTTTCAGATTCAGAGGTTTTTTACCTGCAAATGCTTCCATAAAGTCTGAGGTGTCAAAAGTTTTTTCAATTTTTTGGCTTTTTATTAGTTTGAAGATGAAATTGTCCTTACTGTCATTGATTTCGAAAATCAAACCTGGTAATCCTCGGAATTTGTAAGGTCCTTCTGATATGTTGACATCTTTGCAAAACCAAGCGATCCATTGTCTTCCACCAAAATTTGTGGTTGCTTTTTGGAGCGTATATTGTCCGGAAGGTTTGGTTTCGTTTTCTAATTTCCAATCCATTTTATCTGTCGTTGTGTAAGAAAAATAATCCATCATCATCTCGTAATTAGTATTCTGATAAGAATTTTTATTTCTTTTGATTACAGGCGCTCCGGTCCAGTTGTAATTTCTGCCACCTTTCTTATTGATAGAATCATTCAAAACGCTTTCATAATCATAGAATTTTACATCCGTTGGATTGATGTCCAAAGCCATATTTACATTTCTGTAATTTGTACTGGTAGAGTCTGGCTTGAATTTATATTCGTAAATAAAACGATGCGTTTGCGCTTTTGATAGAGTGGTGAAGAATATCAAAAGTAAAATAATATAAGTCTTCATATTAATATAGATTTTATTTAACATAACTTTTGTAATTCTCCACGATAAGTTTTGCAACTAGTTCTGGATTTTGATAATGTATGCCGTGAGAATATTTTGGTAGGAGAATGATTTTGCTGTTATCATTATCTTTTATAAGATCAGAAAAATGCTCTATTCTTAGATTATCATATTCTTTCCACCAGGCTTTAAAATTGATTCCTAGATTTAAATTTCTGTTCATCTCTTCATCCGGAGTTTCAATATATTTGTTATACGAAATGATAACTGTTGTGGCAATCTTTTTGTCTAGTGCTGGCAGATCTGTATATTCAATAAAAAATCCCTTAGAATTGGAGTTTAATGCTCTTGCCGCATCGTTTCTTGTTCCCTGACTAACATTTTTATTTTGTGACAGTGATTTTATTATAATAGTAGAAATTTCTTGATATCCGGTTTTGCTTTCAGATTTTATCTTTGCCCTTTCATCTTCCTCTTTTGTTAACATAAAATCTGTCGGGTCTGATAAAACAAGTCCGGAGACCTCGTTTGGGAATTTAGCTGCAAATAGCCTGATGTAAGGTCCCCCAATAGAATGTCCAACAAGTAGGTATGGAGGTTTTATGTTGAGTGATTGTAACATACTATGCAGTCTTTCTACAACCTGAGAATCTGAGAGGATATTAGAATCAGCTTCAGAATTTCCAAGTCCATTTCTTTCATATTCTATTCCTCCAATGTTAGCTGGTAGATAAGGGAGGATAGGATCGAAGGTACCACCTCCTAATCCAGCTTCGAACACCAAAATAGGTTCTCCATCTTTTCTGTTTTCAAGATTAAAAGTTTTGTAAGTCATTTTTTTACCTTCAACAGATACAAGCTTACTACCGCTATGTTGAGCCGAAGTTGGTAAATAACCAATTATCAAAAGTAAAATAGTATAGATTTTCATATTAATTTTTGTGATCTGGCTTTAGGGAACTAGGAGAAAAGCGGAAGCCCTAAGACTTCTGACCCGCTTTTCAACTAATCCACTCTCAATTTTTAATTAGTTTTAATATGGATTTCTTTTTTACCATCTTTGATATTGATGTTCATATCTTTGATGCTTTTCTTCACCTGGTCATCCAATTTCATTCTTTCCAAAACTACATCTGCAGAATCTTTGGAGTAATTCTTACCATTAATTTTTACAGAGTCGCTATCTTCAGAATTATATTCGATAGTTGTTCCGTTGATTTTGATTTTATTTTCTTCAACAGTGATTCCTTGGTGATTGTTATTCTCTATATTGTTATCATCATTGTCATCATCGTCGCCACGAGTACTTACTTCATATTCTTTTTCGTTAATAACTTTCATTTTAGATGGGATTACCAACTCATAATCTAATCTGTAATCTCTGAATCTGTATTCATAAGGATATTCGAAATAATTTGGAAGAAGAATTCTATTACCTCTGATCTCCACAGGAACTTTCATCTTAAGAGGCTGGTTGTAGCCATCTGCTTCTTTCTTAATGATGATGTAAGGCGTTTTGATATCTTCTCTTCTTGTAATTTCTACACTTGGCCAATCTCTTTTATAAATTGTTGCTTTATCAGAATAGATTTTACCAAAGTATGCTTTGAAGTTTTCAGGAATTGCCACTTTCTTGCTGTCAAGATAAATCGTGTCGTTTGGAACAGAGATAGAGATATTTTCATAATCTTCATTTTGTCCACTATATCTGAAGTTGAAACTAGATGCGCTTGCAGCCAAAACTCCGATTAAAATAATCCAGATAATTCCTAATGTTCCAAGTACCGGTCCAACATAGTTAAATTTTGACTTTGGTGAGAATAATTTGATTGATAATAATAAGAATGCTACTCCAAAGATGATTGTTGGCAAAGCTGCAATAGCAAGCAACAGGTAACCAAGGTTGTTTTCCTCCAGATAGAATCCAAGATTATTGTCCATCCCGAATTTGTCAGAACCGTAAGCAAACATCATTGCAAACAATCCGATGAAACATCCAGCTGCCATCAATGCTAGCAAAATAGCAAGACAATATTTCAGAACTTTCAAGAAAGAATCTCCTGCAGAACCGATTTTTGGGCGATTCTCATTATAGATTTCTCCTGCTCTTGTAGTTGTCTCATTGGCAAACTGCACTATTTTGCTGGATTCTTCCTTTAAGTTATCGAAGTTTAAAGGTTTTCCTTTCATCTTCAAAAAGTCAGAAGCTGATTCTGCTTTTGGTAAAACAGCCCAAAGGATGAAGTACAAAATCACTACTAAGAAAGATGATCCCGGAGCGACCCAAAGGAACAAAAATGCACCAACCCAAATCAACCTCATCCAAGTGATGTCCATTCCAAAATAAGCTGCTAAACCTGCGCAAACTCCGGCAACTTTCTGTCTTTCCGGGTCACGGAACAATTGTTTTTGAGAATTGCTGCTGTAACTGCTGTAGCTTGTAGAAGACTTTGATTTATTTTGTTTTCCTTCAGAGAAATAAGCTTCTTCCTGCTCATCAATTTGTTCCGGCGTTCCGATTTGAGCAATTACTTTTTCTACGTCAGAATCGTTGATAACTTCTCTTTTGGCAAGTACTTCTTTGAAAATCTCGACCATTCGGATTTCAATATCGTGCATTACTTCGTCTGCTTCTGCTGCGTCTAGAGAATTTCTCAAGGCATTCAGATAATCGCTAAGCTTGATATAAGCGTGTTCGTCTATCATAAAAGAGAATCCTGCGAGTGCTATAGATAATGTCTTGTTCATAATATTAGTTTTGAGAGTGAGAGTTTGATGTGATTTGGTTTACCGAGTCTGTCAGTTCCTGCCAGGTGGTTTGTAATTCTGCTAGGAAGAGACTTCCTTTTTCAGTGATCTGATAATACTTTCTTGGCGGTCCGCTGGTAGATTCTTCCCATCTGTAAGCTAAAAATTCGCCGTTTTTCAATCTTGTGAGTAGAGGGTAAAGAGTTCCTTCCACCACATCCAGTTTTCCTTTTTTGAGAGATTCTATCAGGTCAGAAACATACATTTCACGTTGCTGAATCAGGCTCAAAATACAGAATTCCAGAATCCCTTTGCGCATTTGCGCTTTTGTGTTTTCCGTATTCATATTAATTGTTTGGTTTTAATCGGTTAATGTAAAGTCTGATGTCGTTAGTTTTTAATGAACTTCGAATCTGCTTCTCTAACTTTACATTGCAAAGATATGTAAATAGAATGGTATTATGCAATACAAAGTAGTAAATATTTTTAAATATTTGATTTAAGTGATTGATTTTCAGTGTTAAAATTTTAACGATGAAATTTGATGTTTATAGATGATTCTTATGTTAAATTATAAAATGAGCTTTTAAACAAAGTTAATTCGGACGTTTAAACAAAATTGATGAAGATTATGTGGTCTAATTTTGCTTTAATAAAATATTTAAACAATGAACAATTATCAAGGAGCATTACAAAAGCCGATTAATTCTGGCTTTAATGCAAAATCAACAACGGAAGAAGTCATCAAAGGAATTAATCTCGAAGGAAAAATAGCTATCGTTACAGGAGGTAATTCCGGAATTGGTTTAGAAACAGTGAAAACAATGGCAATAGCCGGAGCAACCGTAATTGTTCCTGCAAGAGATATCGAAAAAGCGAAAAAAAATCTTGCTGGAATTCCTAATATTGAATTGGAAGAATTAGACTTAGCAAATCCTGATTCGATTGATAGATTTGCTGAAAAATTCTTAAAATCG
The DNA here is from genome assembly GCF_023278365.1 of Epilithonimonas zeae. Classification (NCBI taxonomy): domain Bacteria; kingdom Pseudomonadati; phylum Bacteroidota; class Flavobacteriia; order Flavobacteriales; family Weeksellaceae; genus Epilithonimonas; species Epilithonimonas zeae. The sequence continues at coordinate 207,732 of NZ_CP075338.1, forward strand.
GGAAGACCGCTTCATTTATTGATTAATAATGCAGGAATAATGTGGGTTCCACTCCGCAGAGACCATCGTGGTTTTGAATCCCAATTGGCTGTTAATTACCTGGCTCATTTTCAGCTGACGGCAAGATTGTGGCCGGCTTTGAAACAAGCAAACGGTGCAAGAGTAGTGAATGTCTCTTCAGGCGGACATCAATTCTCTGATTTCAATTTTGAAGACCCGAATTTTCTCCATCGTGACTACGAAACGCTGCTTGGTTATGGACAATCTAAAACTGCAGTCAATCTATTTTCAATGGAATTGGATAATCGGGCAAAAGAATACAATGTGAGAAGTTATGCATTATGTCCGGGCGCAGTCGGCGGAACAGAATTAGGGAGAGAAGCACCTTTGGATTTATTTCAAAAGTTAGGTTATGTGGATTCAGAAGGAAATTTGTTGCCGGAAGTTAAAGCTTCTCTTAAAACCATTCCTCAAGGCGCAGCAACAACCGTTTGGTGTGCGACAAGTCCTTCGCTTAATGATTTGGGAGGAGTTTATTGTGAAAATGTTGATGTTGCGGAGTTGAGTTCCGATGTGAAAATTATCGGTGGAATCAAAACATATTCTTTGGATGAAACCAATGCCAAAAGATTATGGAAATTGAGCGAAGAAATGACGGGAATTCCATTTGACATCAATTGATATTCGTAACTTTGTGTTAGAAGCATTATGGATTATCAAGTTAATTATATCAACCCTGAAATCAAACTTTCCAGTTACGAAGGGAAGTTGTTCAAAACCGAAGCAGCATTTGAAGACCATTTGTTGGTTTGGCTGATTTCCGGTGAAACGAAGATTATTCAGGCAGATGAGAGTTTTTTATTTGGAGCCGGAAGCACTTTTTTGATTCCGAGAAATCAATTGGCAGCCATCATTAATTATCCGAAAGACGGATTGCCTCACAAAGCTGTGGCGATGCATCTGTCATCAAAAAGACTCCGTGAATTCTACAGTAACAATCAATCAAAATCAAAAAGTCCAACAGATAAAATCATCAGTTTCGAGAAACATCCGCTGTTGGAAAGCTGCCTAGCTTCACTGATTCCGTATTTTGAGATGCAGAATAATTTCCCTGAAAATATTGCTTCTCTTAAAATTAATGAAGCAATCAATATTCTCAGAACCATTGATGATAATATAGATTCTGTGCTTAATAATTTTGATGAACCCGGAAAAATTGATTTGGTAACTTTTATGGAAAAGAATTTTATGTTCAATATGCCATTGGAGAAATTCGGATATTTGACCGGTCGCAGTTTAACGACTTTCAAAAGGGATTTCTATAAAGCTTTCAACTCCACACCGCAAAGATGGCTGACGAAAAAACGGTTGGAATTAGCCCATTATGAAATTGCTGAAAAGCACAAAAAACCTGTTGATGTCTATTTCGAAACCGGATTTGAAAATCTGTCCCATTTTTCTTTTGCTTTCAAAAAACAGTTTGGATATGCACCAAAAAATTTGGTTAAATCGTTATCGATTCTATGAAAAATCTAAATTAATCTAAAAATAATTGAATAAAAATTGGCAGGAGAGAAATGTTTTCATACTTTCGTTAAAGATTTTACAAGACAATGAATTTCATAATCACAACAACAACGATTTCTACAACAACTACAATTAGTAGTTGCAGAAAGGTGTGTTTGTGATATTGAGAAAAATAATAATTAACAAAAGCCTTTCTGATTACAGAAAGGCTTTTTTGTTTTTAAAATATAACTAATGAAAATTTTAAAATTTGGCGGAACTTCAGTCGGAAGTGTGGAGGCTTTACAAAATGTGAAGCTAATTGTAGAAAAAGAATTTAATAAAAAGGAACCTTTAATAGTAGTTTGTTCTGCATTATCAGGAATCACCAATGCACTTTTATCAGCATCAGAAGAAGCTTTGAAGCAAAATGATTTCTCAGAAATTCTGAAATCTGCTGAAGAAAAGCACTATCAGATTATCTCGGAATTATTACCAAGAACGGCTCAGAATCCATTATTGATGATGGTGAAAGTGAGTTTTAATGAGATTGAGGATGTTTTATTCAGTGTTAAAAATCTTGGTGAATTATCAGACAGAATCAAAGATAGACTGCTTTCTTACGGAGAACAGATGTCAAGCAAGATTGTTTCTGCTTTTCTTCAATCTGAAAGTTTTCCAGCGATTTTCCAAGATTCCAGAGAATTAATTAAAACTGATTCTCATTTCGGAAATGCCAACGTCGATTCTAAAAATACAAATGAAAACCTCAAAAACTGGAAACCAGAAAATCAAATCTATGTGGTAACGGGTTTTATCGCAAAAGATAAGAATGATGACACAACAACTTTGGGCAGAGGAGGTTCGGATTACACTGCTGCAATTCTTGGTTCAGGTTTAAAAGCTGATGAAATCCAGATTTGGACAGATGTTGACGGTTTTTTAACTGCTGACCCAAGATTGGTAAAGAATGCTTTTTCTCAGTCAGAACTCAGTTATCAGGAAGCAATGGAAATGTCATATTTCGGGGCAAAAGTGATTTATCCGCCTACGATGATTCCGGCAATTGAAAGCCAAATCCCGATTTATATAAAAAATACGTTTAAGCCGCAAAGTCAAGGAACTTTGATTCATCAAAAATCTGAAGTTTCAAAAGGTCTTATCAAAGGCATTGTTTCTATCGAAAAAACTTGTCTCATCAATATTACCGGAAACGGAATGATTGGGATGAAAGGTTTTAGTGGAAGATTGTTCAATGTTTTGGCGCGCTATGACGTGAATGTTATTCTCATTACACAGGCAAGTTCTGAACATAGCATTTCGTTTGTTGTTTCTTTGGATGATGAGAAAAAAGCGGAAAAAGCCATCCGGGAAGAGTTTGAATTTGAATTGAATTCCAATAAAATCGACGAGCCACAGTTCGATAATGAACTCAGTATTATTTCTGTCGTTGGCGAGAATATGAAAAAAACGAGAGGAATCAGTGGTAAGTTTTTCAGTGCTTTGGGTAAGAACGGAATCAATATTATTGCGATTGCACAAGGATCTTCGGAGCTTAATATTTCTGCCGTGATTGAAAGAAATGAATTGTCTAAAGCTTTGAATGTTGTTCACGATTCGCTGTTGCTTTCTCCTGTAAAAACTTTCAATGTGATGTTTGCAGGAACAGGAAATATCGGCAAAGAATTGTTCCGACAATTGGCAAGAGAACAGAAAAATCTTGAAGAAAATCATCAGATTAAAATCAATGTTGTAGGAATTACCAACAGTCGTGAAATGAAAATTTTCGATAATCCCGAATCCGATTTTATTTTAAATAATACCTTTAATGGTAATTTACAAAAATCAGATTTAAAAGAATTTATAAATATTATTTCAAATAAAAATTTACCCAATTTGGTTTTTGTCGATAACACTTCCAGCGAAGATGTTGTTGCAGAATATCCGTTATTATTTAACAATAATATTTCTATTGTGACTTGCAATAAAAAAGGAAATTCTTCTTCTTACGAGCAATACAGTAAGTTCAAAAGGTTAGCGAAAAAGAATAACGTCAGTTTCTTTTATGAGACTAATGTTGGAGCTGGACTTCCAATCATCAAGACCCTAAATGACCTTTGGATTTCCGGTGACGAAATCCTGAAAATCGAAGCCATTTTGTCAGGAACAATTTCTTACATTTTCAATAATTATGTGGGTGATAAAACTTTTGCTGAGGTTGTAAGAACTGCGCAGGAGTTAGGTTATACAGAGCCCGACCCGAGAGACGATTTGAACGGAATGGATTTCTCCAGAAAAATGTTGATTTTGGGAAGAGAAATTGGTTTACCTCTGGAAATGTCCGATGTTAATATCAAAGATTTTCTTCCAGAAGCTTGTCTCAAAGCTGAATCAATTCCTGCTTTTTATGAAGAGCTGGAAAAACACGAACCTTACTTTTCATCATTCAAAAATGAAGCTGAAAGTTCTAGCAGAAAACTGAGATTAATCGGTGTCCTCGAAGATGGAAAAATCAATATCGAAGTTCAGATTGTAGATGCTAATCATCCATTTTTCGGATTGTCGGGCAGCGATAATATCATTTCATTCACGACTTCAAGGTATAGAAATACACCGCTGGTCGTGAAAGGTCCGGGCGCCGGTGCAGAAGTTACGGCTGCCGGAGTTTTTGCGGATTTGGTAAGAGTTACAGCGCAATAAAATTGCAGTTATAGCTCGCTGATTATGCAAATTTGGCAGATTTAAGAATTTAACATCTGCCAAATCATTTAAATCTGCGAGAGAAAAAAATTAATTATTCATTTTTAATTATTCATTAGAATGAGAGATTCTATAAAAGTTTTTGCTCCGGCTACAGTTGCTAATGTAGTTTGTGGCTACGATATTCTCGGTTTTGCAATAGAAGAACCAGGCGACGAAATTATCTTGAAAAAGAACGATTCTAATCAAATCATCATTACAAAAATCGAAGGTGATAATGGAAAACTTCCCAAAGACCCAAACAAAAATGTTGTTTCACACGTCATCCGATTGTTTCTTGAAAAAATTAATTCCAACCAGGGAATTGATATTGAACTCTATAAAAAAATGCCGCTCAACAGCGGAATGGGTTCCAGTGCAGCAAGTAGTGTTGCAGCATTGGTCGCTATCAATGAATTGATGGGGAAACCTTATTCAAAACAAGAACTGTTACCTCTCGCAATGGAAGGTGAAAGAATTGCCTGTGGTAATGCACATGCCGACAATGTTGCGCCGGCGCTTTTGGGTGGTTTGGTTTTGGTGAGAAGTTATGAACCGTTGGATGCGCTCAAACTGCCTTATCCAAAAGATTTGTCAGTAGTTTCCGTTCATCCCCACGTAGATGTTCCAACTGGCGAGGCGAGAAAAATCATCAAGGAAAGAATCAGTTTGAAATCCGCCGTTCAGCAATGGGGAAATGTCGCCGGATTGGTTGCCGGATTTTGTACTGGCGATTTGGATTTGGTTAGTCGAAGTATGGAAGATGTTATTATAGAGCCGGTTCGCGCGATGCTGATTCCGTATTTTTATGAGATGAAACAGCTGGCTTTGGACAACGGTGCAATTGGTTTTGGGATTTCCGGTTCAGGCCCGTCGGTTTTTGCATTGTGTGAAAAGAAAGAAACGGCAGAAGAAATTTCATTCAAAATAAAAGAATTACTCAATCAAAAAAACATAGAAAGCGAAGCATTCGTAACGAAAATTAATGGCGAAGGAGCGAGAGTTATTTCCGAGTAAGATGTTAAATGTTAGAAGTCAGAAGTACTTCCAATAGGTAACATATATAATCTCATCTATTATCCGCTTTCTTACTTTTCACATCTCACTTTTAACTACTAAAAAAATGAAATACATATCAACAAGACAACAAGAACAAACCAATATAAAAACAGCTATTCTAAAAGGTTTAGCAGATGACGGCGGACTTTTTATGCCGGAATATATTCCACAATTGGATTCTGAGTTTTTTGAAAATCTACCAAACCTAAGTTTGCAAGAAATCGGATTTCGAGTAGCAAAAGAATTTCTTGGCGAATCCATTTCGGATAATAATCTCAAAGAAATCATCGATGAGGTTCTGAACTTCGAAATTCCTGCGGTTAAAATCTCAGACAATATTTATTCACTGGAATTATTTCACGGTCCGACGATGGCTTTCAAAGATGTCGGAGCGAGATTTATGGCAAGAATGATGTCTTATTTCTCGGAAGGAAAACCGATGAAAGTCATTGCTGCAACCTCTGGAGACACGGGAAGTGCGGTTGCGTCGGGCTTTTTTGGTGTTCCGGGAATCGAAGTTTATATTCTGTATCCGAAAGGAAAAGTGAGTCCGTTACAGGAAAAACAATTGACAACTTGGGGCGGAAATATCAAAGCTTTGGAAATCGATGGCACTTTTGACGATTGCCAGGCTTTGGCCAAACAAATTTTGTCCGATGAAGAATTGAATCTAAAATTCACTTTAACATCTGCGAATAGTATTAATATCGCAAGATTGATTCCTCAATCTTTTTATTATTTCTGGGCTTTTGCTCAATTGCAAAAATTTGGAAAACCGATTGTTTTCTCAGTTCCGAGTGGGAATTTTGGGAACTTGACAGCGGGACTTTTTGCCAAGAAAATGGGATTGCCTGTTTATCAATTCATCGCTTCAACTAATGAAAATGATGTCGTTCCGAAGTTCTTGGAAACCGGAAATTACCAAGCAAAACCTTCGAAACAAACAATAAGCAATGCGATGGATGTGGGAAATCCGAGTAATTTTGAGAGGATGAAAAGCTTATTCAATAATGATGTTTCAGAATTCAAAAGATACATTGAATCTTATTCTTTTTCTGATGAAGAAACGAAATTGGCGATGAGAAAAGTCAAAGATGAATTTGATTATACGCTCGATCCACACGGTGCGGTGGCTTATCTTGGAATCGAAAAATATTCTGAAAAATCGAACGAAGATTTTGTTGGTGTTTTATTGGAAACTGCTCATCCTGCAAAGTTTGTAGAAGTGGTGGAAGATGTTCTGAAAGAAAAAGTTATCATTCCTGAAAAGCTGGAAGCATTTAACAAAAAAGATAAGCAGTCAGTAGAATTTTCTGCAGATTTTGAATCGGTGAAAAACTATTTGATAGAGGAGAAGTAATCACTAAAGCTAAATAATAAATACATTTAGTTTGTCATTCCGTAGGAAACCTAACGAAGTGGTTCGACGAAGTCAATCTCAACAGTCTAGATTCCTACGGAATGACAAAATTGTGTTATTAAAGTCTATAGTTATTAGATTGAATTTATTTTAATAAAATATTTTAAGAATCAGTTATCTATCCGAAAAATAATCCTATCTTTGCACCCGAATTACATAATAATCATTAAACAATATTGGAATGTATTTAACAACAGAAAAAAAAGCAGAAATTTTCGCAAAGCACGGTAAATCTGCACAAGACACAGGAACTGCTGAAGGACAGGTTGCTCTATTCACTTTTAGAATCAACCACTTGACTCAGCACTTGAAAGCTAACCACAAAGATTTCAACACAGAAAGATCTCTTGTAAAGTTAGTAGGTAAAAGAAAAGCTCTTTTAGATTATTTGAAGAAAAAAGATATCAACAGATATAGAGCAATTATCGCTGAATTAGGAATCAGAAAATAATTCCAAGCTCAAGCAAAAAATTAAAGCAACTCAATTTGAGTTGCTTTTTTATTTTAAAATTTTGTAAATCATACCTTTGTTATTTTCATCAAAATCAAATTCTTTTTCAAACTTCAGTCCAATTTTTTCAAGAACTTTGATAGAAGCTATATTTTCTGTCATTGCTCTTCCAACTATTGTCTTTAATTTTAAAGTTTCAAATGCATAACCGATACAAGCTTTTGCACTTTCTGTTGCGAAACCTTTGTTCCAACATTCTTCGAAAAACCTAAATCCAATATCGGTTTCATCCAGATTTCCATCATATTTTAAACCACACCAGCCAAGGAATTCATTACTTGATTTCTCAATCACAGCCCATCTTCCAAAACCATTGAGTTTATAATCTTGATAGTTTATAAGAAACTCTTGGGCTTCATTAATATTTTTGAAAGCAGAATTTCCTGTGTATTTTATCACATTTGGATTTAGGTTTAGCTTGTAGAAATTTTCTGCATCATCAGTATTTAATTCTCGTAAAATAAGTCTTTCGGTTTGTAGAATTTCTTTCATTTGTTTTTTTTTGATTTAATGTTCAAATCTAATGAAAAAAGCAACTCGATTTGAGTTGCTTTTTTATGTTTTTATCAAATGTTTTTAGGCTTAAGCAACCTCAGACTTCCGAGAATTCTTAACAAAAAAATAAACTCCAATCAAACTCAACAAAATAAACAATCCAAAACTTATCATCGAGAATAGTTTCCCTTTTTCGATAACAGCCGGCTCAAATTTCATTTCGATTTTATGCTTACCGGCAGGAACATAAAGCGCTCTCAAAAGATAATTCGCTTTGATATAATCTACCTTGTTTCCATCCAAATAAACATTCCAGCCGTGCGGATAATAAATTTCTGAAAACACAGCTAACTGAGAAGTTTTAGAAGATGATTCAAATGACAATTCGTTTGGCTGATAAGTTTTTAAATCCAGATAAGCAGTTGAATCTTTAACCATATTTTTTCCGTTGAAATAAGCTTTGTCATCTTTCGAAATCACAGCAATAGTCTTGGTGTCAACATTTCCTGTCTCGTTAAGTTCTTCGTTTGGGTTGTTCACGAATTTGATATCAGAAACAAACCAAGCATTTCCGTTGGCTTCTGGGTTAGGTGTAATTTCTGGTTTTTGCTGGTCACCCACTAAGAAATATTTGGTATTCAGCATGTTCAGGATTCTAACTGTTTTCACCTGGTCGGTTGTTGAGAAATATTTGTTGATGAGGTCATCGTATCGTCTCAATTTCACGGCGTGATAACCACCAATTGAAGATTTAAAATAAGACGTATTAGTCTCACTGAAAGTTGATAGAATATTATTGAAAATTCTGTAATGGTCTTTATCTTTTTCAGCGATTGTTTGTAATGCTTTATTAACCTCAGTTTGTTGCAAAAGACTTTGAACAAACGAATCGTTGCCGGCTTTGCTCATCAGATATTCCGAATTTTCGGTCTGGAATGGCGAATCAGCAAATGTTTTGTCAACGAAGTTATCATCGTTCAAATAGCGTCTGTTAACGGTCCAAAGGTCAAATAAACTAACAAATCCGATAATTAATAAGACAATGTTGACTTTCAATTTTTTCTTTAATCCTAAAAACAAAGCGCCCGTTGTAATCAAAACATAAACAATTGCTTTGATAGCATCAGCCTGAAACATTGATGCTCTTTCACCAACCAAATAATCTAATAGAAATGGCGGAAGATAAGTTTTCTCATTAGCTGTATAAAAACCTAAAATTCCCTTTCCGAAAAGTGTCAGAATCAATGTGATTCCTAGAACTGTTCCCGAAACGTAAAGCAAGATTTTCTTTTTGTATTCTTCTGTCAGATCTTCGTCTGTAAATAATTTGTACAATCCGAGAATCGCAATCAGCGGGAATAAAAACTCGACAACGACTAAGATAGAAGACGGTGCACGGAATTTATTATACATCGGAATATAATCGATAAAGAAGTCCGTAAGAACTGAGAAATTGCTTCCCCAAGCTAATAAAATTGTCAAAATCGATGCGCTTAAAATCCAATATCTGTACTTTTTTCCGGCAAAGAAAAACCCTAAAATCGCCAGGAAACAAACAACCGCACCTTGATAAGCTGGTCCAGATGTGCTCGGTTGGTCGCCCCAATAAGTCAGGCTTCCAAAACCTTTCATCATCATTTCGTATTCCTGTTGAGATTTGATATTTTCCTGAGCTAATTCCTGCACTTTTTCCATCATTTTGTCAGAACCTGGTTCCTGACTTCCTCCGCCCATTAATCTCGGAATGAATAAGTTAAGAGTTTCTAGTTTTCCGTAGCTCCACATTGTGATGCTTTCTTTGTCCATTCCGGATTTTCCTGCTGTATGAGAACCTGTATTTAGGATTTGTTTTCCACGAACGGTTTCTTTTACATATTCGGCATTGGCCATAATTCTTTGGGAGTTCATTCCAACACCAATGATCACTGCTAATCCGACCAATCCGGACGAAATCAGGAAATGTTTCCATTCAATTTTTCCTTTGATGGCTCTTATCAATTCGGACAGGAATAAGAATCCTAATCCAAGGAACAAATAATAAGTCATTTGCGGGTGATTCGCGCAAATCTGCAAACCGGCAAAAAGCGCTGTAACAATGAATCCGAGAATGTATTTTTTTCTAAAGTAAACGAGTATAATTCCGGCTAAAAGTGGAGCGAAATAAGCAATCGTATGAACTTTTCCATTGTGGCCGGCCGCAATAATAATATAAAAATAAGTGGATAGGCCGAAGAATGTTGCGCCTAGTAAAGCATATCTCCAATTTCTAACAGCGACCATTCCCAAAAAGAAAAACCCGGCAAATAGTAAGAATAAATAATTCGCAGGTTTTGGAAGGAACAAAAATAAATCATCAATTTTTTTGATGACATCACCACGGAATTGTGCTCCAGTTTGATAAGTCGGCATTCCACCAAACATTGCATCGCTCCAATAGGTTTCTTTATCATTATTCGCACGGTATTGCAAAAGTTCTTCTGCGCCACCTTTGTAAAATACGATGTCGTGCTGCATCAATCGCTTTCCTGAAATCACAGGATTGGCGTAAACTACCGCCAGCAAAATAAACAGGACAAGACTTGCAAGAACGAATATTAGATTTTTGTTGTTTTTGAACATACAATGATTGCTTTAAATTTTCGAAATCCAAATTTAATATTAAAAAACCTTTCGGACTCAAAAATCTGAAAGGTTTTGTGTTTATTTTAATTAAGATTTAAACTAAGTTTTTTTCTCCTCCTTTATTTCCTCATAATCCACCGTTTCCGCATCCCATTTTACCTTTTGGTTAGGCATTTTTTTAGAGTTGCTTTGTTGTTGGTTTTGCTGTTGATTTTTAGGATTCAATGCGGGGAAATTTTTATAAAACGCATTAAAAAACAATCTTTTCAAAATATTCCAAACGAAGAATATAATGATAACTGCTAGTATGAATTCAAAAATGTGTTTCAACATTTTAATAATTATTTTAAATTAATTAGCTTCTTTATAAGAAGGATTAATGATGATAGACGTTGTAGAGTTTTTCGTCATACTTTGCGTCTGTTTTCCGTCTGACAACGTTTCTTTCTGGTTGGTTTTTACAGAAAGATTCTGGTTCAGAAGCCAGCCTGTATTTTCATCGATGATGATTTTTCCACTTTCAGAACCGCCCATACTCATCGTGTGCGTCATTCCGTCTTTGGATTGCTTATCAGATTTGGACGGAATCACACCTGTTACGCTGATTTCTGCTTTTCCATCTTCAACTTTTACCAAAGTGAAAGTTAAAGTTTGCTTCAGTTTTCCGCTTGGGTCGATATCTTCGGATGTTGACCACTTTTCTCCAATTTTAGCACCTTTTGAAGGTATCAATTTAAGGTTTTTACCTAATTGCTCCTTCATCATTTCCTCATTGAAACCAACTTTGAAGTTCTCAATAATGGCGTCTTGTTGCTTTTTGTCTTTGATAGTTCCTGCGATGGCTTTTCTCAAATTATTATGAATAGCTTCAAAGCCAGTTACGGATTTGATGTTTCCAAAAGCATCCATTTTTACATTCAGTTTGTTGCCTGCTAAACCTTTGCTGATCATATATTCCATTTTCAAACCTTCCTCTTTTGGAGCTGCTTGTTTGGTGTCAATAACCATTGTTTTTCCGTTGGCTGAACTCGACATTCTTTTCCCAACCATATTAAGAGTCAGGTCATAGATGTTGTCTTTGAAATCATTCACTGTAATGGACATTTCGTCTGTAGATTCGCTTGTTCCGGATACTGTTTTTCCATCAGGCGAAGTAAGTTGCTGAATTTCTCTCTGGTAAGAAACTAAAGGATAAGTAGTCCCTTTTTCCAAAATGAATTTCTGTTTGTAAATCCCACTGCTATCAGCAATTGCTTTTGGTTTCGCAGCTTCTTCGGGAGAAACTTCTACGGTTACAGTTTCGGTTTTTCCTGTTTTTGGGTCAACTCTTGTAACGGTTTTGGTTTCTTTTTTACAAGCTACTAATGTTATAGCGATTAGCGCAAGCGCTGTTATTTTTTTCATAATTGATGTTTGATAAAAGATTTTTTTGAACACTGAATTGCAGCAACCCGACTTGAGCGGAAATCCTTTTTGTTTTTTTGTAAAAAAAACAAAAAGATTGGGAGCGGAAGGCGGATAAGTTGCCCAAATAAATCTTTTAGTTATTAATAATTTTCTGTCTTACGGCTTCATAAAGAATCGCGCCACAGGCTACAGAGACGTTCAGAGACTGGGTTTTACCTTCTATCGGAAGTTTTATTTTCTCGTCCGAATGATGAAGTACTTCTTTCGAAATCCCAGTTTCTTCATTTCCCATCACAATTGCACACGGTTCTGTGAAGTCTGCATCGTATATCAATTTCTGCGCCTTTTCTGTTGCAGAAAACACTTTGATGCCACTTTGCTGTAAAAAATCCACCGAATGAGCGAGGTTTTTTTCTTTACAAATCTTGATGTTATAAATGGCTCCAGCTGAAGTTTTAATCGCATCTGAGTTAATTGGCGCGCCACCTTTTTCTGGAATCAGAATTGCATCGATTCCAACACATTCTGCAGTTCTACAAATGGCTCCAAAGTTTCTGACATCGGTCAATCTGTCAAGAATCAGGATGAAAGGTGTTTTTCCTTCTTCGAAAAGCTGAGGTAAAACATCCTCGATTTTATAAAAAGGAACGTCAGAAATGAAAGCAACCACACCTTGATGGTTTTTTCTTGTAAAACGGTTGAGTTTTTCTACAGGAACGTAGTTTGGACGCAGGTTGTGTTTAGCAAGAAGTTGTTTCAGTTCTATATAGATTTCGCCTTGCAAAGCATTTTGGACAAAGATTTTATCCACTGTTTTTCCAGCTTCCAAAGCTTCCATTACAGGTCTGAGTCCGAAGATGAAATCATCTTTTTTCTGTTCGTTCATTTATAAAAATTTGTTTTGCAAAAGTAAGGTTTTTGGGATTAGTTTTATCTTAAGAAAATTGTAAACTTCAGATTTAAACCACAAAAGTCACAAAAGTTTAATGAATTACTTGTGTGACTTTTGATTTTGTAGAATGTTTGATTTATGTTTTGATGATTTAATCCAGAACAAAAACCAGAAACTCATCATTCTCAGTTTTGAATTTCAAATCACCGGTTTTCCTCAAATCTTCAAAAAGAGGTGTGGGAAAAGTATCATCAAACTGTTTGGTTTTGTAGAATTTTCCTTTTAATGTCAATGGGATTTTCTTAATCAGTTTATCCGTAGTAACTGGAATTTTAAATTTCCTTTTTTCTGGGTCTTTGGAATCAACATAAAAACAATGTTCAAACAAATCTGCTTTGTCTACATGTTTTTGATAATCAGAAACTTTGACAAAGTTAGGAAGAGAAGTGTCTTCCCAAGTAAGATATAGAACTTCGATTTCCTGAGTTTTACTGATTGATTGATAATATTTGAATCGCTCATTTTCGGATTTTGAAAAAGATAAAATCATTAGAATTAAAATCGGAAAAAAATATCGCAGATTCATTGAAATCATTTATCAATTATCATTCATCATTTATAAACTCAGTCCTTCCCCAATCAAAGCTCGTTTCTGCGCCAAAATATAACCATAGTGGATACTTTCGTGCATATTATTAAAAATAATGGCATCCTCAATATTTTTCAAATCAATTCCGAAACTTGTGGAATAAGGCGTATAATCGGGAAAAAAATCATTGTCAAAATCCTTCATCAAAATTTTTGAAGTTTCAATTAAAAGATAGGCCAAATCCTCCATTTCAGAAGATTTTACATCCACGTTAGCAAAAGTTCCCTTTTTGTAAGTTTCCACCCAATATTTGTCGATTCGGAATTGGTTTCCGCTCAGATAATAACAAAGTAATTGCTGTTGAGCAACACAATGAGCAATGTTCCAGTAAATATTATTGTTGAATCCGTCGGGAATAGTAAGTAAATCTTTTTCGGACGTATTTTGTAAAATGTCTAATAAGTTTTTTCTGACCTGTCTATGATTGGCAAAATGATAATTCATTTTTAATTCTTGTTATTAATTGATAAATGTAAGAAAAATGTGTGTAACACTATTTTATTAACGTGTTTTTATGGATTTTTTATATCAATCTGTGTTTTAACAAATATTTAACGCAAGATTAGCAATTATTGTGTTTGCTGTTGCGGGTTTTTATATGAAATTTACCAATTATATTTTTAAGATTTACTATGTCAGAATTGAATCAAGCAGAAGATATCAGACAACTTACCGAAAAAGTAAAAGAACAGAATTACTTTTTTTCTATTTTAAAACAAGAAATCAACCGCGCTATTATTGGTCAGGAATATATGATTGACCGTCTTTTGATAGGACTTTTGGGCAATGGTCACGTTCTTTTGGAAGGTGTTCCCGGATTGGCTAAAACTTTAGCAATCAAAACTTTGTCCGAGGCTGTTGATGGTGAGTTCTCCAGGATTCAGTTTACACCGGATTTGTTGCCTGCAGATGTTGTAGGAACGATGATTTACAATGTCAAAGACAACGATTTTTCTATAAAAAAAGGACCTGTTTTTGCTAATTTCGTTTTAGCGGATGAGATTAACCGTGCACCTGCCAAAGTTCAGTCTGCTTTGCTTGAGGTTATGCAGGAAAAGCAAGTAACCATCGGTGATGAGACAATGCCTTTGCCAAAACCATTCTTAGTTTTAGCAACTCAAAATCCAATTGACCAAGAAGGAACTTATCTTTTGCCGGAAGCGCAAACCGACCGTTTTATGCTGAAGTGTAAAATAGATTATCCTGAGTTTGAAGACGAGAGAAAAGTGATGCGAATGATTTCGACTCAAGATATTCCGCAAATCAGAAAAGTAGTGGATCTGAATCAAATTGTTGAAGCCAAGAAACTCATCAATCAAATTTATCTGGACGAGAAAATCGAAAAATATATTCTGGATATGGTTTTCGCAACCCGTTTTCCAGAAAAATACGGATTGTCCGAAATCAAAAATTATATCAGTTTTGGAGCGTCGCCAAGAGCAAGTATCAACTTGGCAATTGCGTCCAGAGCTTATGCTTTCATCAAAGGAAGAGCGTTTGTGATTCCTGAAGATGTGAAAGAAATTGCAAAAGATGTTTTGAGACACAGAATCGGATTGAGCTTTGAAGCTGAAGCTGAGGAAGTTTCTCAAGATGATATAGTCAATAAAATTTTAGGAAAAATACAAGCTCCTTAGAATATGACTTGGGAGAATATCAAACAAAATGTATATTATTCCGATGGTTCACTTCGAGATATTTATGTTTTGGATTCAACCAAAGCTGATTGGGAAAAATGGATAAATTATATTAATGAAAATTATGAAGTTAAATTTATCTATTATAATAAGGCAGGAAAAGAAATTAGTAATAACAAAATAGATTTTCAGAAAGTTGTCGAATATTGGGAAAATACTCTTGATTCTGTTTTAAATGCTGAATTTTTGATTAACAAAGTAGTTTTCAAATGTTATTTTTTCTCAGATACAGAAATTGAAAATGATATTTGGCCAAACGATGTTAGTGATTTAGAACAACATAATTCTATTGTTGAATATATGATGACCATTTCAAAACTGTTAGGCAAAGAAATATTTATGACTCCTGAAAATTATAATGAATCATCAGAATATAAACTCGTTGTAGTAAATAATGAAGATGTTTTAATTAATTAAATCTGGTTAATCTGTTGATAGTGGTCACTCGTCGAATTCTTTTATAGATGAGATGTCTGAAAACTATCAACCGATGACCGCCAAAAAAATATTTGTTCAAAGTTTAAAGTTTAGAATTCAAAGTTTATGTCAACGGTTAAAAGGTTTGAAGATTTAGAAATTTGGCAATTATCCAGACAACTTTGCAAAGAGATTTATCAAATTATAGAAGAAACAAATCTTAAAAATAATTATAGACTTTGTAATCAAATTGATGGTTCTTCGGGTTCAATAATGGATAATATTGCTGAAGGTTTTGAAAGAAATGGTAATAAAGAGTTTATTCAATTTCTTTCAATTTCAAAAGCTTCTTGCGGAGAAACCAGGTCACAATTGTACAGAGTTTTTGATAGAAATTTTATTTCAAAAGACAAATTCGAAATATTGATTGAACAAACTGAAATTTTAAGCAAAAGAATTGGCGCTTTTATTAATTATCTAAGCAGTAGTGAAATGAAGGGCTCAAAGTATAAATAAATTTAAACGTAGAATTAAAAAACCTTAAACATAAAACTCAAAACTTTGAATATACAGGACATTGTCAAAAAAGTAAAGCAGATAGAAATCCGGACTCGAAAGAAAACGGAAGCATCACTTATGGGGCTATATCACAGCGCTTTCAAAGGTCAGGGGATGACTTTTTCGGAAGTTCGCCAATATCAATTCGGAGACGATACAAGACGAATCGATTGGAACAAAACAGCACGTTTTCGCGAACCATTCGTAAAAGTAATGGAGGAGGAACGGGAGCTGACAATGATGTTGGTTGTCGATATTTCCGCATCGATGGACTATGGAACCAAAACCCAGCTGAAAAGAGAATATGTTGCCGAAGTTTGCGCCTCTTTAGGATTTTCGGCTGCTGGAAATAACGATAAAGTTGGATTAATTTTATACGCTGACAAAGTTCTGAAAGTAGTTCCGCCTCAGAAAGGCAGAAAACACGTTTTGTCGATTATCAGCAATATTTTGTCTGCAGATTATGTTCCTTCAAAATCTAATTTGGATGTTGCTTTCAATTATATGATGAGCGTTTTCAAAAGAAAATCTCTGGTTTTCCTTTTCTCTGATTTCGAGGATGAGTTTGACCAAAAAATTCTGAATGTCACTGCAAGAAAGCATCAGGTTTTGGGACTTAGGGTTTTTGATGAAAAAGATATGGAGATTCCTGATATTGGTTATGCGCTTTTCCGTGATGCTGAAACAGGAAAACAAATCTGGGCTAATACGTCCAGCGCAAGATGGCGTTACGATTTTGCAGAACAACAAAAACAAAAAATGCGACAAGTGAAAGATGAATTCGAGAATTCTTCGGCTCATTTTTTAGATATTAAAACTTCTGATGATTATAGCAAATCTTTGTATCAATATTTTAGAAAGTAATTAAACAATTAAGACCTTCAACCGATAATTATATAAATGCCTTACAGAATTTTCAAATTATTTTTCTCACTTTTCATTATCATTTCTTCTTTTGGATTTGGTCAGACTTTAACTTCCAGTCTTGATAAAACTACTTTGGCCTTGGGCGAAGTAGCGGTTTTTAAAATTCAGATTTTGGATTTGGATGGAAAGAATGTTCAGATTGCGGCACGAAATGAGTTATTGCCCTTTCATTTCGAAATGGTGAATGACAGTATTGCTGTTCAGAAAGATATTTATCTGCGTTCGGTAAAATTCGCGGTTTTCCAGGAAGGAAAATTTACAATTCCAGAAATCGAAATCAAAGTTGGTGATGAAATTCTAAAAACCATTCCATACGAAGTTGAAGTCATTAATACAGCCAAAAAAGGCGACCAGATTAATGACATTATGAAGAACAAAGAAGTGGAACTAAATGTCCAGGATTACTGGGAAATGTATAAATTCTATGTTCTTTTAGCTCTCCTCATTGTTGCAATCATTATTTTAATCATCGGTATCGTAAAATGGGGAAGAAAACGCAAAGATAGTCCGGCGGTTACAACCAATCAGACTTTGAAAGATTTGGAGAAACTGAGAAAGAAAAACTATATCGAAAACGAAAACTTCCGTGCTTTCTATGTGGAGTTAATTGAGATTACCAGAGGATTTATCACTAAACAATATCAGATTCCTGCAGATGTTTTGCTGACAGATGATTTGGTGGATTATATGAAAAATACCAATGCAATTTCACAGGAAAATGAAAAAATCGTAGAAGATATTTTCTTACGAAGTGATTTGGTTAAGTTTGCGAAAACCATTCCTACAAAAGAGATAATGTCAAAAGACTTCACAGAAATCAGAGATTTTGTAAAACGTTCTACCAAAGATGTAGAGGCTGAAAATCTGCGAAATAATTCTGTCACAGAAATCTCAGATGAAGACCAATCCAAATTACGAAAGCTCAAATAAATCATTTATCAACCATCATTTATAATCAATCCGTGAATTTCGAGTTTTACAGTCCGTGGTTTTTACTGCTTTTTATTTTGTTCATTCCTTTGTTGATATTGGATTCTGGCAAGAAAAAGAGTAGAGGAATTGCTGTGCCTTCTGTGAGTAATATGCGACCAAGCGGAAATATTTCGTTGGTGATGAAGTTTCTGAAAGTCTCAAAATATTTCATTCTTACAGCGTTAATTATTGCTTTGGCAAGACCAAGAACTTACACAGTTTCGCAAGATAGAGATGAAACTAAAGGAATTGATATTATGCTTTCTGTGGATGTTTCACTCAGTATGTTGTCCAAAGATTTGGATCCGGACAGACTCGAAGCTTTGAAGAAAATCGCCATAGATTTTGTTAAGAAGAGAGAAAATGACAGGATTGGTTTGGTGGCTTATTCGGGAGAAGCTTATACTAAAGTTCCTTTAACAACCGACCATCAAGTAGTGATTGATGAATTGAATCAATTAAATCCTTTGGAATTACAACCGGGAACTGCAATCGGAGAAGGACTTTCTGTAGCTGTGAATCACCTTAAAAAGAGCAAGGCCAAGAGTAAAATCATCATTTTGATGACCGATGGTGTGAATACCGTTATCAATGCAATGCCTCCACAAATTGCTGCAGAATTGGCGAAAAATAATAGCATTAAAGTTTATACTGTAGGAATCGGGAGTAATGGATATGCAGCGATGCCAACGGCGACCAATATTTTTGGTGAATTGGTTTTCACAGAAACCAAAACTCAGATTGATGAAAATACGTTGATGGATATTGCTCAGCTGACTGGCGGAAAATATTTCCGTGCGACTTCTAACAGCAGTTTGCAAACGGTTTATGACGAAATCAACCAATTAGAAAAATCCGAAGTCAAAACTTCCAAATTATATAATTATGAAGAATATTTCAGGATATTTCTTTGGGTAGCTTTAGGATTCTTGTTGTTGGATGCATTGTTGAGATGGGTAATTTTTAAAATTTTGAATTAAGCAGATGAATTGGTATTTAGGAAATTACTGGTATCTTTTTTTACTTCTTTTGTTGCCTGTCATTGGTTACTTTATCATCCATTATATACGTTGGAAAAACCGAAAGCGTGACCTTTTTGCAGAAGGTAGATTTCAGGATGTTTTGTTTGAAAAAACCTCTTGGTTTGCCAAATTATTTCCGTTGTTGTACTTGCTTGGTTTTTTATTTCTGATATTTTCTATTATCGACCTTTTGGCAGGAAAAGAAGAAATTAGCGTGAAACAAAATGTAAGCAGTACGATTTTCGTTCTGGATGTTTCCAATTCTATGAATGCTCAAGACGTTCAGCCAAGCCGATTAGAAGAAGCTAAGAATATTATCATCAATTCACTTCAAAAACTCACTAACGATAGAGTAGGAATTATTGTTTTTGCAGGAGATTCTTATTCTGTGATGCCTTTGTCCAGCGATTATTCGGCGGCGGAAAATTATCTTTTGGGAATTGAAACGAGCGTTGTTCAAAACCAAGGAACGGATTTCCTAAAACCAATTCAAATCGCAGCTCAGAAATTTAAAAATATTACAAAAGGTTCCCGAAATATCGTATTAATCAGTGATGGCGAAGATAATGAAGGTCACGAAGACGAAGCTATTAATCTGGCGAAAAAAGAAGGAATAAAAGTGACGACGATTGGTGTCGGAACAGAAGAAGGTGCGCCAATTCCGGAGTATTATTTCGGGCAATTGATGGGCTACAAATCAGATATTTATGGCGAAACTGTAGTGTCAAAACTACAAACCAAAGCGCTTCATAATATTGCCTCTTCAACTGGTGGTAATTACCTGGACGGAAATAATCTGGATCATACGATAACTAATCTGTTAAGCGAACTTCACAAGTCCACCAATTCCACTTCTACCACAATTAGTTCGCAGTCTGCGGTTCATTATTACCAATATTTCTTGGCGGTTTCTGTATTCTTTTTCTTTTTGATTTTCCTGTTTAATCCGAAGAGAGATTTTAACCTCTAAACATATTTTAAACACAAAGAACACAAGGTTTTTGCACAAGGAACACTAAGTTTTGTTCAATTTTTGTGCTCTTTGTGGAATACTTTTGTGACTTTGTGGTTAAAAAATTAAATCACATACTTCTTCAAACCTTCCATAATCCCTTGCCAAAGCATATTGAAAAAGCTTCTTTCCGGATCACGTTTCTTCTCGATATTCACGTGTTCAGGTTCGCCGGTCGATTCGTTTCTTACAAACCAATTGGCAACAGTGGTTAGGATTTTTCGTTCTTTTCCGTTCTTTTTGTTGAGGAAATTCACGTACATATCTTTGTATTTGAAATAGAATTTTCCTGCAATTCCTGCATTAGAACCATAATAATCAAACTTCACATAGTCTATTTTTCCGTCCAAAGTCACGTTCAAATAAGGTCGTACGAAAAGATTTACGTTATCAGCGGATAACTTCTGAATATTCCCAACAATCGTGAATTTATCATCCAAATCTTTCACATCAAATTTCCAAGTCACAGTTGTTGGCGCAGTTCCATAAAATTTAAAATCAGAGTCAACCGTAATTAAAGTTGGCAAACCTTTGATTTTCGTATTATTCACATTTTTGATGGTTGCATTGAAGTCGTCAAAAGTCAATTTTCCCGGTTTATTCGCATTTTCAGCGTCTTCTTCATAAGTCAAATCCGAATTCCGAATCTGAATTTTATTCACAAAAAGTGGAAATTTTATATCTCTCAATTTCTTGCTGAATAAGTATCTCACAGCATTATCATCTGGTGGCGCAAGATCGTGATAGATATTACAATCCAGATGAGTGATGATGATTTTGTCCAGATTGATAACCGTATTTTTCCCAATTCTAGAATCTCTGTCCGTAATCGCAATATGTTTTGTCCGGATGGTATAAAGGTCTTCTTCTTTAGCAATCACTTTGCTGAAAGCCTTTCTGGAATATTTTGGAAGGAATTCAAAATTCTGTAAATCGGTTTGTTTGCCATGATTTTTAAAAGAAGCCACTTTCAGACGGTAATGTTTGCCCGCATCCAGATTGATGTTTTTTGCTGTAATCAGTCGGCTTTTGATTTCGAAAGGGATATCTTGTTTGAGGATGTTTTTATCTGATTTTATTTGATTCAAATTCACATTCACATCAAATTTTGCCACAGACAATTTTTCTTTCCCGTCAGAATATTGTCGGAATTGTCCATTAATGATATTGAATTTACCAATCAAAGCTTGAAAATCCGGTGTTGTTTCTGCTTTCTTTTTTTTGATTGATTTATTTTTCGAAGAATAGATTTTAATTTTCGGATTTACAACATCTATTCCTGTAAAGTTGAGAATCAGCTTTTGACCGATATATTTGGATTGATTTTTTGTGATTAAAATTTTATCAGTTTTGATGTCAAGAATATCTTTATAATTGCTTTTTCCAATAGGAATCAACTGAAATTTATCAATCGCAATATCTTGATTTTCCGATTTGATTTTTTCAATTTTTAAAGCTTGAAATTGGTCTGCTTTGAAATAAATATTTTCCGCTTCGATATTATGATTTGTGAATCTAAATGGAATTTTTTCCTTCACTGTTTTTTTATCAAAAACAATATCACTGAGTTTGAAATTGAAGTTGTCAATAGAAGCCGTTTTCTGCAAATTAGATTGTAAAACCAAAATTTTCCCTTGACTGAAATTGATATTCTTCAAGCCAATTTTCAAATCGATTTCTTTTTTGTTATTCGTTTTCACAGATTTCTTTCCGGTAGAAGTGACTTTCAAGTCAGGTTTCACAAAATCGATTTCATCAACAATCAAAGAATCTTGGTTGATGACAAAATTCTTAGCAGAAAGTTCCTCAGAAGCAAAATCGAAAATATTCTTGGCATTATAATTTTTAGCACCCTGAATTGGATTAAGATGGAATCCCAGAATCTCCAGCGTTTTATTTTTAGCAGAGATTTTTTCGGCATTGATTTGATAAAAATCGTTAGCTGTGATGATTACATTTTGCGCATCGATTTTGAATTCTTTGAAAGCAATCGGGATTTTAGAATCATCTTCACTTTGCTGGATATCTGTGAGTTTGATATTCACATTTTGTCCATTGAAAAGAGATTTTTTATAAGAATTAAGGATTTTTACATTGCCATTTGAAACAATAATATTTTCCAAAGCAATATCCAATCTTTTCTTCTTCTTATTTTTTTTATCCTTTTTCGGAGCGAAAACAATGACGATATTTGGGTCACCCAAAACCATATCTTGGGCTTTATAAGTTTTACCGAAAACCGCTTTCCAAACACTAAAATCCTCGATTTTCAATTCCTTCACAGTTCCATTGATTTGTGTAACCGTAGAATCTTTAACGTTTTTATTATTGATGAAAATATTGTTAGCAGTCAAATCCCCTGAAAATAAACTCAGATTAAAATCGTCTAATTTTAAGTTGTAAGCTGTTTTGTCATTGATGAGGTCTGGTAATTTTCTTTTCAGATAAAAGTCCAGCGCAAAAGGGAAAATCAAGAGCAGCAAAAAAATAATGCTGCCTATAATTATCAATGTTTTTTTCAGTTTAGATGGTTTGGTAGTTTTTTCAATCATCCTTTTTTGGAATAAGAATTATATTCAATTATTCATAATCAATACTTATTCCAAAATTATAAACCATTATTGTTAAGATTATATCATCTCTTTCCGAAACTTGTAACCGTTTGCTGTATGTTCTGCAAAAATGTGATGTAAACCGTTACTGATGATAATTTGTTCAGCTCCAAGCAAACTGTTGTAACGTGCAATTTGTTCAAAGTGAACTTCTTTCAAAGCGATGTTTGGCGCTTTACATTCGATGAGGATTTTTGGTTTTGTTTTTTCTGTGATGAGCAGGTCGATTCTTTTTGTTGTTCCGTTCAGTTCCAGCTTTTGTTCAAGGATTAATGACGACAAATTTTTCTTCTTCACAAACCGAAAATAATGCAGCCAATGCTGTCTTACCCATTCTTCAGGAGTCAATGCAAGCCAGCTTTTCCGAACCAAATCATAGATAAAAAATGTATCTTTGTCTTGTTTGATTTGAAAATCGAACGTGTTATCAAAATTTAGCTTCGGAACCTGCATACTTTAAGATGAAAGAAATAGATATTATCCTCAAAAATATTAAAAATAAAGAACTCTTACCGGTTTATTTTTTTCAGGGCGATGAGGCTTTTTATATCGATTTGGCTGTCAAACACTTTGAGCAGGATGTTTTGGAAGAAGATGAGAAAGCCTTCAACCAAACGATTGCGTACGGCCGTGATACCAACTATCTGGAAGTTCTTTCTCTGGCGAGACAATATCCAATGATGGGAGACAAACAGCTCATCATAGTGAAAGAAGCACAGGATATGAAGCTGAATGAAGAGGAATCCAAAGCTTTGGAAACTTATCTGGAAAACCCTGTTCCTTCAACCATTTTGGTTTTTGCTCATAAACACAAAAAGTTGGACGCCAGAAAAAAAGCGGCTAAAACTTTGGCTAAATCCGGAATGCTTTTCACCAGCGAGAAGATGAAAGATTATCAGCTCCCAACTTGGATCCAAGGAGAAATGACCGTAATGGGAATCAAATCTGCGCCTAACATCAGTCACCTTTTGGCAGAATATCTTGGGAATGATCTTTCCAGAATTGCGAATGAATTGAACAAACTTAAAATCGTTCTAAAAGACGGCGCTGTTCTCGACGGAAAAATTATTGAGGAACATATCGGAATTAGTAAAGATTTTAACATTTTCGAACTTCAGAAAGCATTGGCGACTAAAGATCAGGCAAAAGCTTTCAGCATTGCTTATTATATGGGAAAGAACAAAAAATCGAATCCCGTGCAAATGGCTTTTGGTGCGCTTTACAACTTCTTTTCCAACATTATTATTTATCATACTTTGTCCGGTCAATCTCCTCAAACGATAGCTTCCACAATGGGTGTGAATCCTTATGCAATTAAAGATTATTCTGAAGCAGCAAGATTTTATCCGTTGAAGCACGCAACCAGAGTTATTTCTATTCTTCGTGAAATGGATTTGAAATCGAAAGGCCTTGGCGTAAGACAAATGGAAGATGAAGAAATTTACAAAGAATTGGTGTACAAAATCATAAAAATTGATGAACTGAAAATGAAGGTTTAAATCAAAGCCAAAAAACTAAACACACACAATGAAAAAACTAATAACAAAAGGCATTTTGATTGGTGCAGGATTAGAATTCTTGGTCAAATTTGCCATATTCCTTTCAAGTGAAATTTCCCGAAAACCTAAATTCGATGAGCCAAGAATGGATTGTCTTGGTGGCTTGCAATATGTTATTTTTATAATTATTGCAATATTAGCGGTATTAATTAGTTTGCCTGCTTATCTTAATCTTTATCCTAAAGTTCGGAATTCAAAATGGTTATCATTTCTGACGTTTTTTGCCCTGCATCTTGTATATTTTGTACTTTGTCTTCCGTTAATTTGGGAAAAGTATTCGTCGTATTTAGATTTTTTGGCTCTTACGCCGTGTGTATTTTGGATAGTTTGGGTTATAACTTATTGGCGAATTAGAAAAATATCAAATTAGAAAAAAAATCCCAATTTCAATTGATAACAACTATTTCTGGTAGAAAAAGCTTAGATTAAACACATAAAAACTAAAATACAAAACAAATGAAAAAAGAGGCAGCTAGTAACATCAAATTATTCGGGAAAATCACAGCAAAATCATTATTCGCTTGGATAAAAGTCACTTTTATTGGAGTGGTGATTATGATTACCAACATTACAATTGCTGTCATTTTATTTAGTGATAATTCGGGTGGTGGATTTCCGGCTGCGGCGCACGGCGGAATTTTAGGTGCGATTTTAGGATTCTTTTTTCTTTTTATGGTCGAGTTTTGGTCAGCTTTATTGTTGACGGTAGGAATTCTCTCGCCGGTTCTGTTTATTATTTTAGCCAATAAAAATGCAATTGCTTCCGCTATTTATAATATTTGGAAATTCAAATTGGCGGATTTTATAGAACCTAAAATTGAGTTTTATGTTGATAAGATTCTTCAGAAACAACCGGATTTTCTAAAGAATATTACAGATTGGAGTGTGGTAAAAGTAAAATTGCTGGATACAATTAATAATGATTCACAAACACCGAAACTTCAGAAAAGAATCATCAAATTCATTCTGAAAAAAATCAAAATGGATGATGTTGATTTTAAAAATCCGAATACCAATCTGAGCAGTATTTTATCTTTTAAAATAAGACAATTCATAGAAGGTTTTGCAGAACCAGACCTCAAATTGGTTTGGATACTTGTAGCCATTGATATTGTGTTGATTATTCTGGCTTTTGTTTTCAATAAACATTAATTATTTACCATTCATATATTTCACATTGACAGTTTAGATAGGTTCTGAATAATTAATTCCCGAAATTTGTACTCGATTTTTCAAACAAAGAATTATATTTGAAAATTCCAATTCGAAAGGAAACGGAATTATTCCTTAAAAATAAAATAATTTAATAATAAAAATGGAGAACAATATCTTAGACTGTGTGATTGTTGGTTCTGGACCAGCTGGCTTTACAGCAGCAATTTACGCAGCAAGAGCAAATCTTAAACCTGAACTTTTCACAGGATTAGAACCTGGAGGACAATTAACAACAACAACAGAAGTAGAAAATTTTCCTGGCTATCCGGACGGAATCACCGGACCGGAAATGATGCTTCATCTTCAAAAGCAAGCGGAGCGTTTCGAGACCAAAGTTCATTACGAGATGATTTCCAAAGTTGAATTCTCAAAGGTAAGAGGTGGAATTCATAAATTAAGTACAGGTTCTCGTGAGATTTTAGCTAAAAGTGTGATTATCTCTACAGGTGCAGCCGCAAAATATTTGGGTTTAGCTGATGAGAAAAAATATGCAGGTGGAGGCGTTTCGGCTTGTGCAACTTGTGACGGATTTTTCTACAGAGGAAAAGATGTGATTGTAGTTGGAGCAGGTGATACAGCAGCAGAAGAAGCGACTTATCTTTCTAAGATTTGTAATAAAGTCACTTTATTGGTAAGAAAAGACCACTTCCGTGCTTCAAAAGTAATGGTTGACAGAGTTTTGAGTACATCAAATATCGAAGTGAAATATAACCACGAACTCATCGGAATCGAAGGTGAAAACGCCTTGGTTGAAAGAGCTAAAGTGGTTAATAATTTGACAGACGAAGTTTCTACAATAGATGTTCACGGGATCTTCATCGCCATTGGTCATAAACCAAACACTGGAATTTTCAAAGGTCAAATCGACCTGGACGAAAACGAATATATCATCACAGAAGGTAAATCCGCGAGAACCAATCTTCCAGGTGTATTTGCCGCAGGAGATGTACAGGATCACCATTATAGACAAGCGATTACAGCTGCAGGAAGCGGTTGTATGGCAGCGATGGATGCAGAGAAATACCTTGGCGAATTAGCTGGCGAAAACCATACTTGGGTTGAACAATAATTGAAAGATTATTAATATCACAAATCAAAACCGCCGGAGAATTTCTCCGGCGGTTTTTTAATAAAGAACTATTACAAAAAATTGATTTATGATGAAGTGTTTTTAGAGGAATAATTACTTGTCGCTAAAGGCCAATTTTGCATTAGTATTAGGTCTACTTACAGTTCTTTTCTCGTCTTTATTATGGATTTTGTAGTACAAAAATGCAATGAAGGTTGGTTTGTGATAGATTTTATAATATCTATATTCTGTATGGAAATGTCTGAGGTTAATTTTGTAGAAATCATAACCGATTACAACCAAAAGACAAATACTTATCACATAAAAAACTCGGAATTCCAGATGATAATAGGTCAATCCAGAGAACACAGCACCAAGAACATAAGCTGTCATAATGCTTAGCAAAAGTTTCGCTTTACCCATTAATTCAGGGTTTTTTCTGAATTTTTTCTGTGTAAACATAGATGCTAAAATTCCCAAATCTGTAGTTGTTCCCGTAAGGTGTGTTGTTTTTACAGAGAAGTTGGAGATACTCGCCGTTAAACCGTTTTGTAATCCAGTTGCAAATAACATCAAGGCTACCAAAGCTTCGGTTTCTCCCAATGTTTTTTCATAATAAAACTGTCCGTAGATTCCCACTGCCAAAAGACAGAGTATTTCTAGTATAATTGGAAAGGCGTGAGCAAAATATTTACTTTTCTTATTGAAATTGATAACACTTAGGTTGGCTACAAATCCTCCGAAGAAGAATAGGAAAATCCATCCTGCAACTACAGCAACCTGTGCCCAGTTTCCTTGGCTGATTTCTGCTGCAAAAATCGCATAGTGTCCTGTTACGTTGGATGTAAATGAGAGAAATATCAATAGAGATGCTATATTTATAGTCCCTGCAGTGAATGCAGTCAGCGTCCCCAGTCTAATGTTGTCTCCCAACGTTCTGCTGTTACTATAATTCCTTAACATAATTTATTATTTAAATTGGTTTGATGTGTTTTTTGAGTATGTTTTTTTACAAGAAAACTTCTGCCAATCTTCCTTTTTCAGGAACAAATTCTGGCGTTTGCGTTAGAACTTCGATAGCATTGATGTTTTTGCACTTTTTCAGATAAGGTGTCACATCAAATTGTCCTTTGCTGAGATTTTTACTTTTCACAGAAGAGAAGTAAGCCTCGTCTATCCCAGCAGTTTCGATATAACTGTTGAAAGTTCTCTGGAAGCTTCCCGTGAAAATGTCACAAGTGATTTTGTTGATCAGGTTTGGATATTTGTTGTTGATAATGCTGTAAGCATCGCAAAACTCCTGTGATCTTATTTTTCCAAAAATTGTACTTTTGGTCGTGAACAAAAGATCTCTGATAGAGTCGCCCATATCATATCCCGAAACGAAAAGGATATTATATTGGTTTTCATCATTCTGTTCCGTTTTATTTTTTAAAACTTTTTTCAATACGTCTAGAGACTCTAAAGAAAAATCCGTAGCAATTAAAATGGTTTTGATCATAACTATATAATTTTGTGAGTTGTTATTTTTTGATAATACAAAACTATACTCACCAAATTAGAAAGTTTTTGGAACGAAATTAAAATGTAATTAAAGAGATTAAAATGAGATTAGAATTTCAATTAAGAAATTAATTTAGAACAAAAGCGAGTTCCAAATTTTACTATTAAAGTATTTTTGGCAGCTTTTTCCGCCCTCCGTTCCCGCTACCTCGCCAAAGGCGGGTGAGCTCCACTCAGGTCGGGCTGCGGACAATTCTACTTTTACTCAGTTGGAACATAGATTGGAAAACGGATTTGAACCGTTGTTCCTACGTTTTCCTTAGAATTCACAATCAGTTCACCATTATGGATTCGGATGATATTTCTTGCCAAAGGTAATCCGATACCGTAACCTTCATAGTTTTTTGTATTCGAGGCACGGAAAAACGGATCATAGATTTTATCCATTTCAGAGTCCGGAATCCCAATTCCGCTATCCTTGATAATCACATAAACGTGATCATCTGTTGCGCCCAAAGAAACTTTAACCTGCTGGAAATTAGAATATTTGCAACCATTGTTGATGATGTTCGCCATTGCGAGATGCAGAAGTTGCTCGTTACCTTGGACTTTCAGTTTTTTAGGATTTTCAGGCAACATACTGATATCCATAAAAACATTATTCTTAGAATTAATCCTTGTTGCTGTTTCTATAACATCCCAAAGCAGCTGATCCATTCTTACTTTATCCATTTTTTGGATTTTACCATCAAATCCCGTTTGGGCAATCATCAATAAAGCTTTGATTTTCTTATCCAGTTTTTCAGCTTCATTCAGAATAATTTGAAGCGTTTCCTGATAATGTTCTTCCGATCTTCTGATTGATAACGCCACGTCCGCTTCGCCCATAATCGAAGTTAAAGGTGTTCTGAGTTCATGAGATACATTTCCAATCAGGTGATTCTGAGTTTCAAAAGAAGTTTCTATTCTATTCAACATATCGTTGAAGGTGTCAATCAATTCATTTAATTCTTTATTATCTGGTTGAGGTTCTAATCTCAGATGCAGATTCTCGGAACTGATTTCCTTTACCTTTCCAGTAATTTTAAGAATCGGGCGGAATAAAGTCTTCGACAGATAAAATGAAAAAATCATCGAAAAGAATAATGCTAAAACCATACAGGTAATCAAGGTTCTTTTCAGATAGCCAAGATAATAAACTACATAATGGTTTTGCGCTGAAGCTATCGCGATGTATGTTTTGTTATTCGAGGTGAAGGATTGTCCTATATAATAGAATTCTTTATCATTATAATTGGATTCGCCTTTTTTTACAATACTCTTGAAAAAAGTATCAGGAATATGGATTTGATTTGATATCTGACTGTAATTAGAATCCTTCGGAACCTCGAAAACATAATCTTTTTCCATCGGAAGTTCCTCGTTATTCAGACTGTTAAGGATATGATTTTCAGGGATGTCGAGATGTTCTTTACTTTTCTCGATTTGGACAATCGTCGTCGCCCGGATTTTCAGTAATTCGTAAAAACGCTGATGAGAAAAATTAACAATGGAAAAATATACCAATCCACTGAACAGCAGAATGACAACTGTAAAAACCAGCATCAGGAGAAGCATTGTTTTTGTTTGATTGGTAGGATTTCCTTTCAACATTTTTTTATGATTTTTTGAGAACGTAGCCCATTCCTATAACGGTGTGGATCAATTTGTCATCATCCTGATTATCAAGTTTTTTTCTGAGATAATTAACGTAAACATCTACAACATTGGTTCCCAGTTCATAGTTCACTCCCCAAACTGCTTCCAATATTTCTGCTCTGGAAATTACTTTTTCCGGATTATTCAGAAAATAGAGTAGGAGTTTATATTCTGTTGAGGTTAATGAAATTTCTGCTCCAGCGCGGGTTACTTTTTTGGTGTAATCGTTAACTGTTAAATCTGAAAATTGATAAGTGTTTTCATCATCAATCTCGTTAGATTCGTTTCCGTTGCTGTGTCCACTTCTTCTGAGAAGAGATTTGATTCTGGCCACTAATTCTATAAATTTGAAAGGCTTCACAAGATAATCATCGCCACCACTTTCTAGTCCAAGAACGATGTTTTCTGAAGAATCCAAAGCAGTTAAAAATAGAATAGGAACGCTTTTATTCTTCTTTCGGATTTCTTTACAGACTTCTAAACCATTGATATCGGGTAACATAATATCCAAAATGATCAGGTCAAAATCGTTGTCTTCGACCAATTTGATACCTGTGGAGCCGTCCAAAGCTACGGAAATCTCATAATCCAATTCTTGCAGTCCTTTTTTGATAAAGGAAACAACACTGGATTCGTCTTCTATCAGAATAATTTTTTTCATAACTAATTCTACAAAAATATAAAATTACGGTTATTGGAAAAACTTTGATGGAGTATAATTAATCTCTTCTGTTGGATGTTGATAAAAATGCGATACTTAAAACAATAATGGTTAATAAGCCAAAGTAACTGAAAGATGTATCGTCTTTTGCATCTATTAGAAATAATAATAATCTACCCAATTATTGATATCTCTTTTTAAGGTTAAGAAATAACAGAATTAGATTAATTATTACAAGCGAAATAATAATGTAATTGTCGTAGTCGCCAAACATAAATACTTTTTAGTGTGGCAAAGCTAGTTTTAAAGGGAGGATTGGGATTCAGTAGAAATACTTAAATTTTTGTATGCCTAATGAGGGATTTTGTAACCTCTGATGACATTTAGCTGTAGCATCTTTTAATTGGCCCTAAATAGGTCACCTGCAAAAAAACGACAAAATCCTAATTTAAATTTTACTTAGTAAAACTAGGAGTTTTCGCTCAAATCTGCAAGTAAAATGTCCAAAATTTGAACAGGTTTTTTAGAGTTCAAACCAAGAATTTAATACTTCTTTTTGCACCTTAAATTTCTCAGTTGAAATATTTTTAAAAGAAAACGAAGAAAAAAAAGAAAAAAAGAAAGCCTTCTTGAAAGTGAGCGAGGCATTCTGTCAAGGTTTTTTGGAAAAAATTTTTGTGTATATTTTATACATAAAAACTTTTTCTGAAAATCCGGAGGACTTGACCTTGATAGAATTTAGCTGTTTGACTGGGAAGCGAATTATCTTTGGCTTGTTTTTTTGTGAATCCTTTTTAAGATTGAAATAAATGATAATTTAGAACGTATGGCAAAGACGCTGTACGACTACTGGTTTGTGCAGTTTGATTTTCCTGACGAAAACGGAAAGCCTTATAAATCAAGCGGTGGCAAGATGATTTGGAATGAAATTTTAAAAAGAGAAATTCCGGAAGGTTGGGAAGTGAAAAATAAGAGAGATTTGTTATACTGGATCTGGCGGTACTCCAAAATCTACAGAGGTTAATTATTATGAAAATGGAAAAATCCCATGGCTAAATAGTGGTGAATTGAATAAAACATTTATTATATCAACGACTAATTTTATTACAGAATTAGGAATGAAAAATTCTAGTGCTAAGCTTTTTCCAAGCAATATAATTTTAATGGCTATGTATGGTGCAACTGCAGGTAAAACAAGTATTGTTTCTTTTGAAACAACAACTAATCAAGCAGTTTGCGCAATTATTCCTAATGATCATTTGCTTTTTCATTACATAAAATTTAGCTTGGATAACATGTATAGATATCTAGTAAACCTAAGTACAGGTTCAGCAAGAGATAATCTATCTCAGGATAAAATAAGAGATTTAAATACAATTATTCCTGCTGAAAGAACAATAAGGGATTTTTCAAATACTGTAATTATCTTGTTTAATAAAATAAAAAATAATCATATTCAAAACCAACAACTTAGCTCTCTGCGCGACTGGCTTTTACCTATGCTAATGAATGGGCAGGTAAAAATTGAATAAAATAGTAAGATAAATTATCATTTTCACGTGAGATTATTTCCTTATCCAATTGCTTATGTTGATTATATATTTAATTTTACCGATAGCAACATTATCTAAATTATGAATTTTACCATTAGATACATAATGAAGTAAATTCAGCATAAGCACTTACTTTTTTATATTTTGATATGGTACACTCAAGTATATAATTGCCTAATAGTTTTACTTCAATGAAAAATCATTTTAGCAAGACTATTTTAAAAATTCATTTTTCATCTTAAGTGTTTTTAGCCAGCTCTGGTAGATCGGAAACCACACCCGATCACCATTAGATCCATTACATAGAACAATGATACCGCTCTGGGTTGGCAGATCCAAAAATAATGCAGCGCTCCATCCTACATTTTCGCCCGTGTGTCCTACGGTTCTGAAACCTTCGTAATTCATGAACCGATATCCAAGACCACTTTCGCCTTCATTGGAATTTGGAAGGACAGGCGTTTCCATTAACTTGATGGTTCCAGGTTTCAAAACTTTATTCAACTCTTTTGGATCACGGGTAATGGACAACTCTGCGAAATGAGCAAGGTCCTTGATCGTGGTCTGAAGTCCTGCCGCTGCTTTTTCTGTAAAGATCCGTTTCTTTACAGGATTACCATTCTCGTCGTATGCTGTTGCCGAATTAACCATCATTTCGGTTTTCCAATCATAACTGCTATGTTTCATTCCAAGTGGTAGCAAGATATTATTTTTCATATAGGTGGTGAAACTTTGGTTGGTTCTCTCTTCGAGAAGCAGTTGTGCTACAGTGAAGCCTCCCCCGGAATAGTCCCATTTAGTTCCCGGCTCACTGATAAGATGTACTGTTTCGCCATTCCGTTTGGTTTTTCCATTCAATGATTCTTCCAAGCTTAGCAGTGGCTTTCCTTGGTCTGATCCGCCATAGCCATGAACAGAAAGTCCTGCAGTATGACTTAAGATTCGTCTTAATGTTACTTTTGATCTGTCAAATTCAGATTCCGGGAGATGCCATCGGGATAGCAATGGATCGACGGGATCGTCTAATTTGACAAGATCTTTTTCAGTTAGTTGCATAAAGCCCCACGCAGAGATCAGCTTGGATATGGAACCGATATTAAAGATCGTTTCAGGCGTTACAGGTTTTTTGCTTGCAAGATCCGCATAACCGATCGATTGTATCCAGGCGATCTTTCCGTCTCGGATCACAGCCACTGCGGCTCCGGGAACATTATTTTTTATAGTAAGCTCTTGTCCTAATTTCTCAATTTCTCCATATAAAGGATCTGTTGTATGAAGAATAACATCCTGTGATCTGCTTGCAGAGCAGGAAAAGATCAAAGCCAGATAACCAACGGATAAAGTAACTGCAAAGAATTTTTTTGCTTGACTAGTATATTTCATAGATTTTAATTGACCAGCAATCAAATGTCCGAAAAAATAAGACAATGGTATACTTAATATTACAAAATAGATTTTTAAATGCGTATGACCTTAACTGACAGGCAACTATATCTGTTCTTAATTAGCAGCAGATCTATCATATACAAGATTGTAATGCTCATTGAGCCTATGAGGTCTTTTGTGATTTTCTATAGCAAATGTATTCCGTTGTCCCTGCTGAAAAAAACTTTTTGGGTATCCGGAAAGTGTAGCTTTCCAAACCCTCCACAAAAATATTTCAAGCTTTCATCAATTGTCTTTCTTATTGTTTTCAAGGAATTGATTGCAGTTTTCATTGTGCCTGCCTGAATGGGTAATCCGCATAGAAAAGTCAGAAACCTCACAAGGTGCAAATGCAGTTCATTGAAATTTTTGAAAAAAATATATGAATTCTTCAGTGGCAACGGATAGACGTGTCATTAATAATTATTTGTTTCAATTCTTATTATGGATAATGAATAGAATTTAGATTTTTAATGCAAGTAAATACATCATACTGTTTAGCTTAGATAGATATTAAAGATTTGATGAAATTCTTCGATTGCTTAAATTTAATGAATTCCTTAAAATGGATATAAACAAAAACTGCCAGAATCAATCTGACAGTTTTGCGATGTTTTTACTCTTTAATAATCTTGGCTGTTTTGTTTTTTAAACCATTCTGCAAAAACAGAATGTAATTGCCTTTTGGTAAACTCTTAATATCTATATTGTTTTGACCCTTGTGTAGCTGGGATTTTGTAACAAGATTTCCTAGCATGTCGTATAAATAAACGTTTCCTTCCTCTTTGTTATCAATATGTAAAATATCTTTCACCGGATTTGGATATAAGCTGATACTTTTTTCATTAATTTCAGTATAACTAAGGATTGGTTCGTTTGTAAGTCTGGCGATCCTATTTCTTCCTATACCATTGAAAGAAACAAAAGCACCTCCAATAAGGATTTTATTATCAGGTTGTAATGCGATTGTATGAACCGTATTGTCAGCACCACCGCCAGGGTTGAAATCAACATCCAATGTACCATTAGCATTAAGTCTAGCAATCCTATTTCTTGATATTCCGTTATAAGTTGTGAAAATACCTGCTATCAAAATTTTGCCATCAGATTGTATAGCTATACTATTAACATTGTTATTTGCTCCACTTCCTGGATTGAAGTTCGTATCCAGCGTCCCATCATTATTTAATCTTGCAATACGATTTCTGGCTATCCCATTGTAAGAAGTAAAATTACCACCAATCAAAATTTTGCCATCGGATTGCAAAACAATAGTATTGATATCATTATTAGCTGCGGTTCCTGGATTAAAGCTCGTATCTAATGTTCCATCTTCATTTAATCGAGCTAGTCGGTTTCTGGAACTGTTATTATACCTATTAAAAAGGCCTCCCACCAAAATTTTACCATTTGGTTGTAAGGCAACAGTATTAATTATATGATCAGCACCGATGCCAGGATTGAAAGTTGTATCAATAGATCCATTGGCATTTAAACGCGCAAGGTGACCATTTAATTGTCCTCCTATTAAGATTTTCCCATCAGATAAAAATACAAGACTTTTAAAGGGACCTCCGGCTCCATTAACTTGTAAAAAGGTTCTATCTAGTGAACCATCTGCATTAACTCTTGCAATATTCTTTCTGACTGATCCTTCATAAAAACTAAATTGTCCCACAATTATAATTTTGCCATCAGACTGTATACCAATACTGTTTATTGTTGTAGTTGCTTCAGTAATACCTGATACAGCAGATTTGAAGCCCAAGTCCAAAGTTCCATCTATATTTAAACGGGCAAGATGGTTTCTCTCCATTCCATTATGAGAAATAAAATATCCACCAACCAATATTTTTCCATCGGGCTGGAGAGCAATGCTGGTTACCGTATCACTTGCACCACTCCCAGGGTTAAATGTCAGATCCATTGTTCCATCACTGTCTAAACGAGCAAAACGATTTTTTCCTAAGTGATTAAATATTGTAAAATCTCCACCAATCAATATCTTTTTAGTGGGAAGTAGAATGATAGTGGAAATATAACTTGTAGCTCCCGTACCAATATAGAAGTCTCTATCCAAGGTTCCGTCTTCATTCAATCTCGCAATTCTATTAGAGGATTCGCTATTGAAAGTGCTGAAAGCACCAGCAACAATAATCTTATTATCGGGCTGTACAATAATCTTTTCGATGGAATAGTTGCTTCCACTTCCTATGTTGAAACTTGTATCTAAATTTCCATTGTCATTCAATCTAGCGATATGATTTTTTATAGTGCCATCGTAAGAGGTAAAATCTCCGCTGATTAATATTTTCCCATCAGATTGTAATGATAAGCAACTAATTGAATTGTTAGCGCCAGATGCAGGATTGAAATCCAAATCCAAAGTTCCATTCGTAGTCAGCCTAGCAATTCGATTTCTTATAGAACCCTTATAATTTGTAAAGTCTCCACCAATAAGAATTTTTCCATCTGATTGTAATACAATACTATTTACAGAAGCATCTGCTCCATTACCGATACTAAAGTTGGTATCTAATGAACCATCACTATTTAGTCTGGCAATTCGATTTTGAGCAACACTGCTGTAGACAGTAAAAGCACCACCGATTAAAACTTTTCCATCTGACTGTAAAGCAATATCGTTGATGGTCTTATCTACACCAGTTCCGATATTAAAACTTGCGTCCAATGTTCCATCCTTATTCAGTCTGGCAATTCTATTTCTTACAGAGCCATTATAATTTGTAAAGTCTCCACCAATAATAATTTTTCCGTCTGGTTGTAAAATAATATCTGTAATTGTATTATCAACACCCGTTCCGATATTAAAACTTGTATCTATTGTACCATCACTATTCAGACGGGCAATACGATTTCGAGCTGTACCATTGTAGGAGGTAAATTTACCACCAATTATGATTTTTCCATCTGGTTGTAAAGCACTGCTGCTCACAACACTATTTGCTCCATCACCATTGCCAAAACCAATATCTTCAGGATTAAAATTAGAATCTGTAGTAGCTGTTTGACAAAATATATTTGATGAGAAAAGTAAAAAAACAATGATTTGCCAGTATTTTTTCATATAAATAAAATGAATTAGGTTACTTTTTTTCGGCAAATATAAATTTAAAAATTACAATAGATTGTTTTATAAATGTTAAATATATATTTTCAAAGATTGAAATTGTTACTGAAATACATTTGCGTTATCTAAATGAATATTTGTATCAATTCGATCTCAATGTTCATTCTCCATCTGAAGCTATCTCATTTTCTATAGCAAATCTATTCCGTTATCCCAGCTGAAAAAAAATCTTTTTGGGTATCCGGAAAGTGTAGCTTTCCAAACCCTCCACAAAAATATTTCGAGCTTTCATCAATTGTCTTTCTTATTGTTTTCAAGGAATTGATTGCAGTTTTCATTGTTCCTGCCTGAATGGTAATCCGCATAGAAAAGTCAGAAACCTCACAAGGTGTAAATGCAGTTCATTGAAATTTTGATTCTTTATTATTCTCTTAGTATAAATCATCTGATCAGATATTAGTATAAAATCATCTTACTATCCATTAGTATAAATCGATTATAAGACTCTTCCATTATACCTTTTATCAGATTTAGTTTTAAATCGATTTTAATTGAATTCAAATAATCGAATTTATTTAAAAATTAGTTGAACAGATTTAATCATCAAGTTTTAATAATAAAAATAGTCAAAATTTCCTTCAAGCTGCAATTACAGAATCTACAGGTTTTTAATTAGTAGATGCGGGAAAATCAAGTCTCCGCCGCACTCGGACCAAAACAGATGAAATTCAATATTGTGAATGAAATTAAATTGAGTTACACAGGAAACGAAATAGTTAGCACTCTATCGCATTCTAGTAACTTTAGCTATATATAAAGGGGTTTGTCTTAATCATAATTACGGACTATTGTGAATATAAGCACCTCCATGCCATCTTAAAAGCGCTTGCCCAAATTACTATTAACTTATTTTAAATTAAAAATTATGAATATTTCAATAAGGTTTGATTAAAATCATAAATACCGCTTAAATGTTGTTAATATCTAACGTAAAAGCGTAATAATTAATTTTTATTATCTTTTATTAACTTTTTTTAACTGATTTAAATTATTTGTATATATTTGCAAAGCAAGGGGAAGTTGAATTTTTGAATATATAACATTTACGGTAAAAAAAACAGGCCCGAATCCTTTCTTCCCCTTTTTTATAAAAACAGACACCATGATTACGAGAAAAAACTTCCTGAGGATAGGCTCTTTAGGTATAGCTTCTATTTTAGTTCCCAATTTTCTTTTTTCAAAATCGTCAATTTTATCGCCAGTTGAGGATGTCACAACACTGCTAAAGCAAGCAAGAAGATATCGACGTCAGGGACGTTTTTCCAAAGCAAAAACCACTTATCAGCAGGTGCTGTCTTTAGATGGTACAGAGATTCGTGCATACAATGGTATTAGAAAGATCTTGCTAAAGGAAAAACATAAAGAACTGGAGGTTATTCAACTTTACCAGCAAGCTTTATCAAATCTACCTAATCACTTTAGATTTAAAAGAAGTCTATATGGTGAATATTTGAGAGCTAGTATTGGAAACCAAAAACTTTTTAAGCAATTAAACCTTACATCTGGAAGACCATTATCATTTATAAAACAACATTTTGATACTTTGTTGCAGGAACGCCCTGATAATAAGAATCTTCAAAAACAGGTAGCAAAGATTAATAAGTATATCGCCATGAATGTTGATACGACTTATGCGCACAAAAATAAGGCCGTAAAACAATTTCGTAAGGATAATAAGAAAGCCCACAAGGCTAGATTTGCAACTTTAACCTCCACGGAAACAACACAAAGATTGGCCGATCTAAATGCGCTTCCGGTAAATCCTGATCGTCAACAACACATCAGGGAAATGAATCAGGTTAATGTAAAAGCGTTAAGGACAGATAAGAATTATGCAGCTGCACTTACTGCAACTGAGGCTTATCTAAACGATGTGAGTAATTCTGATGCGTATTTCATCAAGCAATTCCGGGACTTATCAAAGCAATTGAACCAATATGATAAGCTGATCAATTTTGAGATTCAAAATCATGCAGCTAAGAATACCTACTGGTCAGCTGTAGCATTATTTGATGCCTATCAAAGGAAATCGGAAGAAATGAACCAGCCGGCACCGGCTGTTATGGATACTCTGTTAACATATATCACAAATAATTACAACAATCCAATGCAAAGGTTCGAGGCTGCAACTAGAAAGATAAAGCTGAGTTTATTGAGAAATGAATTGAGCGATGTTAGAGAACTTTTAATAGAACAGTGCAAAGAGAAAATGCTGGTTAGCGATTCTCACTCCATTGACAGAATCAACATACTTATTGCAAAGTACTGGAAAAAAAGCGGTGAAAATGATTATAAGAGGATAATCTCTATCTGCAATCTGCCTAATGATTATCTACAATCAGATGATGAATTAGTTTATAAAGCATCATTAATGAATATGAATCGTTCTAGAAGCAAAGCTATCCATATTGACCAGCTACAATACAGGATTTCCAAACTTTAATTTCCGACAATGATCAAGAAAATTATCATCTTATTATCATTAATTTATATATTAAATGATATCAACGGTCAGATTGTTATAACTGAAATTCACTACGACACACCTTACAGTGAAAGGCTATATCGTTTGAACGAAACGACACAACAGATTGACGAGGCAAGAAGGCATCATTGGGGAGAATTTATAGAAATATACAATTACAGCGACAGAGATCTAAGCTTACAAAATTGGTATGTACAGGATAAGCTTGGGACAGCTTGGCTTCCTGGGAATAAAGTGATAAAGTCCGGTGAGTTAATGGTGATTGCATATAGTAAATTGGTTTACAATACCACTCCATTTACTGAATTATTTTCAAGGACTCGAGGAAAAGAATCCCAAGTGATCTTGCAAGATAAAATTTTGCTTAGAAATAAAGCCGAATTAGTCAGATTAGGGTATCACGCTTTTGGAGGAAAGGTTCCCTTACAAAAGGGAGAATTTATGTGGAGTCCTTCCAATCCTACAGCAAATTATCAAGAGAAAGCATGGATGACTCCCGATGTTAGTTATAACTACAATTCATATCAATTAACTTCCAACAACACTTATGTATTAGGACCAGTTGATCCTTTGGAAGCGGCATATAAACCACCAATCCAGAAATATGAAGATATTATGAAGGATGTTTATCAGCAGTATTATTCTTACGTAGACTGGGGCGAATTTGTACGTGAGTTGGTTGATAAAATATGTGGAATCAGTATACCATTGGAACAACAGACACCTAATGGAACATACACAAGTGCCGGAAAATGTTTTCACTATGACATTGCAGGTAATCGCGATACTGCTACAGATTGTGCTTCGCCAACAACAAGTAATCCTCAGCCTACGGTTTATACTAGTGATGAACTAGATGAAATAAAGAGTTATATTGCTGTTTACCCTAACCCAGCAACTGCTTCCAATCAGTATTTGGTTAATGTAAGCTGGAATGGTCCCGCCATCAACAAAATATATAATATTCAAATTTATAATTCAGCAGGTGGAGTTGTTTATGGGTCTAATCCAACACAAAATTCCACATCAGCTAGCTTTTCATTAGCTAATCAATTGCCGGGTGTTTTTGTTATCAATTTTACATTGAACACGGGACAGGTTATATCAAAGAATATTCTTAAATGGTAGAAAGCTAAACTATGAAACTTAAATTACTTTTTCTTTCAGCTTTAATCGGCTGCTCACTATACGCCCAGACTGATACAGAATCTATCCCCCTAGTTTATGATACCTCTGGTTATCTCGAGAATAATTCAGGATCTTCAGCTCTTGTAGCTGTCCCTGTTGATCCGGGAGATCAATTAGCGACTGTTATTCCAACGGTTAATGCTGAAATGAATGTCAATGAAGTTGGCGCATTAACCTATATGCTTCCTATTGAAGTTTTAAAGGGACTGAATAACTTTCAACCCAATTTGGCATTAGTATATAGTAGCCAGAGCGGTAATGGTCAGGCAGGTTATGGATGGAATATCACCGGGACTTCAATGATTTCGAGGGGAGGAAGAAGTAAAGAAGTTGATGGTGTAACAATAGGTCCTCAATTTGATAATTCTGACCCCTTTTATTTGGATGGACAACGCTTACTAAAAGTAAATGATACTGATTATGTAACTGAGAAGTTTTCTAAAATTAAAATTCAGAAGTTCAGCAGTGGAGAATACTCTTTCATCGTAAAATATACAGATGGCCGAATAGCTAAATATAAGCAACTATTGACAGGTCAGCATTATATTTCTGTTATGCTGGATGCTTTCGATAATGAAATACATTACGGGTATAATATCGAGCATAATACACCAATGTTGATAAGAGTTTCATATGGCGGGACGAGCTGGACAAATGATAAGTTCTTTGTCAATATTACATATAAAAATCGAAGAAATGGAATTACTATTTACAGAGATGGAGCACCTACTCTCAGTTTTTCAATAATTGATTTCATCACTACATCTTCTACATATACGGGAACTTACCGAACCTATCAGCTTTCACACGATTATATAGAAAACAATACCACTGAAAGACTACGAACAATTACGGTGTCAAACGAAAACAACGAGACACTAAAACCTGTCAAGTTCAATTATAACACTCCTTCAAGTACAGGACAAATTAATTATTTATCTAAAACTTCAACGGCAATTCCAAGCGGTACTACTGGATTAGGGAGTATTGCAATGGGGGACTTTTTTGGTAGAGGAGAAGTGGAGCCTATCTATCAAGTTAAGAATTCGAACAATTCTTATTCACTTTATGGTAACGCGGGACGACTTAATACGTCCGTGGGGAATAAGGGTAATGATGAATTCTTTGCAGGAAAAATACTTATTAATAATAGAATCAGTAAGAATGATCAATTAATTACTGCGTCTACAGATTACCTTGGTGATTTTTCGGATGAAAATGAAGGTTACAATGAATATAATAATCATTTAGTTGACAGAATTACTTTTTATATCAACGATCTTGTATCGAATGTTTCAAGACAGGTAACCGTCGACGTGAAGGGAAGCACTGCTACACATGTTGAATATGATCCTTATAATGGTAATCAGCCTGAAACAGCATATGTCTATCGAGATACTACTGAGAGGGAATTTATTTCAGGAGATTTCAACAATGATGGATTAATAGATTTTTTGATCCATGAACCTGCTAGTACTAATCGTAGTGCACAATTATATTTAGTAGAAATTGGGAAAACTCAAGGCGGATCACTAACGGCGAGTAAGATATCAGGTCCCTTGAATAATCTTTATTTGAAAGATCCTTATCTACTCGAATTTGATGGTGATGGAATTCCGGAGATTATGACTGTCAATCAATATTCTGGACAATATTCAGTTTATAAAATTGATTTGGCTAACAAAATCAATGGTATTGATTATAATTCTAAAACTCTGCTTTCCAATCAAAGTATTCCAAATTACATTAATTATAAAACACCTCTTTTTTTTGGTGACTTTAATGGTGATGGTCTTACAGACTTTATGACTCCTCATAAAGTTTATAAAATGGATGAAAATGATTCTTCATTAGCTAGGGAATTTTATAAAATTGAGAATGAACCATTAAATTGGAATAAATTCATTTCAACGGGAAAAGCATTTTTAGTTAGCACAGAAGATCTTAGTGCACAAAGAATTGCTTACATTGAATCCACTCAAAGAAACATTATTAAAAAAAGTTCATTCTGGCAAAAATTATGGTCTGGTAAAATGGATTCATATGAAGGTTCAGAATTTTCTACCAATAGTATTATTGTTACTGATTTTAATGGAGATGGCCGTTCAGACATTATTATGGTTAATAAGATTGGTAAGATTAAGTATAGTACGACAGGAAACCTACGTAGTGCTGTGGTTGAAAATATTGGAAATAACTTATCCTTTAGACAAGCGACCGGTGGATTTCCATTTTATCAAACAATTAATTTCCAGTCTAAGATTGCTAACCGAATAAGTTACATTCAGAATATATCAGCTAATACAGCTTCTACAAGTATATTTAGCTCAATCAATAACCCGGTCAAGCCAATTGATAATCTCAATTATTCTCCTTTCACACTTATTTCACCCTCCGCACAACTAGGACAACTGAACCAGTATAAATCCGGAGTTCTTTTTAACGATGTTTTAACTGGAAGTTCAGGAGCATGGGTAGTTGATAACGATAAATTTCTTGAGAAACAAATACAGGAGGTCGATAACGGCTCAGGAGTATTACAAAAAATAGAGTATAGAGTAATGGCTCCTAGCCACACCAAAAGAGAAGCTCCATACTATTATGATAAGTCAGAAGCAGATAAATTTGAGTATCCAATTTACATTCATAATACAAATTCAGGAATGTACCTTGCGCACAAAATACATACAGAATTTGATGGAAAAATTCTTACAAAAGAATATAGATTTGAGAATGGAGTACAGCATTTGGAAGGTAAAGGATTTATTGGATTTCAGAAAACTTATGTCAGCGACGCGTATGAATCTGAAATTAAAAACGGGATTTATATAAATAGATTTCCTTTGAGGGCTGTTTTTTGGAATATTTCAAGTAAAGATCCTTTAAACGAGAATGCTGTCTCACGAACTACTTACGGTGGAATAAAAGATTTTTTCACTGTAAATAGAATTAAGAATGAAAAATTCACTCAAGGCAGCCAGTACCTAATCCTTGCGACAGAAGAGGAATCAACAGATAATCTGAAAAGAATTGTAATCAATAAAAGATATAGTTATGATC
Organism: Epilithonimonas zeae; assembly: GCF_023278365.1. Taxonomy (NCBI): domain Bacteria; kingdom Pseudomonadati; phylum Bacteroidota; class Flavobacteriia; order Flavobacteriales; family Weeksellaceae; genus Epilithonimonas; species Epilithonimonas zeae. The sequence goes on from NZ_CP075338.1 coordinate 250,816, forward strand.
TCGCGGATGATTTTAAACTGAAGAAAGCTTACACCGATTATGATAGTGTAGGCAGTACAGAATCAACGTATTCCTATAAGCCCGAATATAATAACGGAGACCACTATTTCTATGGAAAGATTGCTTCAGTAACTGAGACGACGTACAGAGACAACCTATCCTTTACTACACGTGAAGAAAGCGATTATTTTCCTAATGGGAATGTTCAGGAGAATAGAAAATTTGGTAATGATGTTAATGCACCACCAATAATTACCAATTACACTTATGACCAGATTGGAAATCTTATTACCCAAATCGCCTCTACAAGTGGTATAGCATCACAGACCACATTATATGAGTATGATGCAACTCAAAGGTATGTTAAGAAAACAGTAGAGCCGAACGGATTATTTTCAGAATATATTGTTAACTCACTAGGCAGAGTTTCCGAAGAAACTTCACCATTAGGGCTTAAAACCTATTATCAATTCGATACTTGGGGAAACATTATTAAGATCACAGATTATCTTGGCAAGAAAACGACGATCACTAAAGCACTTGCGAACTCACCTACTGGTGCTGCTTATACACTTTCAAAAAAGAGAGAAGGTGGAGCAACGACCGTTATTACATTTGACAAATTTGACCGAGAGATACAATCTAGGACCCAAAGTATTAATAATAAATGGACTGTTGTTCAGACGGAATATGATCTGTATGGTAGGAAATCTAGATATTCAGAACCTTATTATCTGGGCGAGACTCCTAAATGGAACAAAGTAGAATATGATGAGCTTAATCGACCAGTAAAAATGACATCTTTTACAGGAAAAGAAATAAAGTCCTGTTATGAGAAGATGAAAGTTACAGTTGATGATGGTGGTAAATTGACCTCTAAAACACTTGATGCAATGGGCAACATTATTCGAGTTCAAGATTATGGAGGAATTATTAGTTATGAATATTATCCAAACGGTGCTTTAAAAAATACGAACTATGAGGGAATAAAAACAAGCTTTGAGATTGATGGGTGGGGTAATAAGACAAAAATGATTGATCCATCGGCTGGTACTTTTACATACCAATATGACAATCTCAGCAGGGTCATTAGGGAAGATAATCCTAAGGGATATACGATTTTTGCATACGACGATTTAGGTCGACCATTATCAGAAAAAACATACGGTAATTCTACCACTGATAATACTAGCATTGAAAAAACGTATTCCTACAATAACAATACAAAACTGCCTTTGACAATTAGTGGGCAGAGTAACGGTAATACATTTGTTTATACTACATATTATGATCAGTATTACAGAATAAGTGGTAAAAAGGAACAGACGCCGGATTTCACTTATATAAGTAATACAACATTTGACGATTATGGTCGTGCGGACGTCATTACATATAGTAGTACAATCAATAATCCTAATCATACAACCACCTCTTCAATAAAGAACATTTATGATACTAATGGTACACTAATACGCCAAAATGATGCTGCATCTGGCAATAAAATATGGAGTATTACAAACATTAATGCTGATGGTAAAATGACCGATATGGAGTATGGAAACGGTTATATTATAAAGAATAGTTACAGGGAGAGTGATAACACTCTTACTGATATTCAGCACATAAAACAATCTGACCACTCAATAATTGATATTGGGTATGATTATGATTTAGATAGAGGTATCTTGAAGTCCCGCAATAACAGAACTTTCGGAAAAGTCGAGGCTTACGCATACGATAAGCTGAACAGACTGTTGACAGAAACTGTAAACAATAATGTCGTCAATGAGTATACATATGACCAACGCGGTCGTATGACATCTAATACTGAGCTGGGAAAATATAATTATAATGCCGGTGACTATAAATTGCAAAGCATCAATTTTAATACTAATGGTCAAAATGTCAATGCTCAAAGAGGATTTGCCGAAATAAGTTTTAATGCTTATAGAAGCCCGCTAAGAATTACTCTTGCAGGTAAAGATGACCTGCGATTTAATTATAATATACTGAAAACCCGTTACGAAATGACATCTTCCGTAACTGGGAAACAGAAATTATACTCATCCGATTTTGCCATTGAGATTACAAAGCAAGGGAATAAGACAGAGATCATTACGTTCGTTACAGGAGATCCTTATAGTGCCAATTATATCAAAAAGGAAACTTTGATCAATGGTAGTGTTAGTGAGATTGGAAATTACTACCTTCACCGTGACAATCAGGGTAGTATCCTGGCTATTACCAAAGCTAGTGATGGTGCAGTAGTAGAAAAACGTTATTTTGATGCATGGGGTAACCTAAAAGCGATGACCAATGCTCAGCAACAGCTTGTTACTAATAATGCTCAAATGCAGTTTATGGATCGTGGTTATACAGGACATGAACATTTGCAAAGTGTGGGGCTGATCAATATGAATGCGAGGATTTATGATCCTTTGGTCAAAAAGTTCCTGAGTGCAGATAATTTAGTTTCAGACGCATTCAATACACAGGCTTATGACCGATATTCTTACGTGCTAAACAATCCATTGTTATATATGGATTTGGATGGTAATGAGCCAATTACATTTACGACTGCAGTCATCATTGGGGTAGCTGTTGCGGTTTTTTCAAAAGCAATCACAAATATGATTAGTGGTATACCTTTTTGGTATGGACTTGGAAAAGCTGCTACTATGGGTGCTGTAAGTGCTGCAATAAGTTTTGGAATTGGAAGTTTAGCGACTTCGACCTTTGGAACAGTGGTAAGTGTTGGAAAAGCTGCATTCGAGGCGGGACTTCATGCGTTAAGTAGCGGTGCAATGTCTGCATTGGATGGCGGAAAATTCGGAAGCGGATTTTTGAGTGGAATGATGTCATCTTTGGTTTCTTCTGGTATTCAATCACTTGGGCAGACTGGTCAAACATTAACAAAAGTGATAAATGGAAAAGAAATCACTTCGCCAGTTCTGAATGGTTTTGGGCAAAATTTTATGAAGGCCACAATGCTTGTTGCAGGAGGCTTATCGGGCGGACTTTCTGCAACCATTGCAGGTGGGCAGTTTAGTGATGGTCTTCGACAAGGATTAATAACAAGTGGATTAAATCATTTAGCGCATTTAACTGTTGAAAGTATTAAGGAGTCAGCAATTCGAAATAAAATAAAAGATGCAATAATAGAGCGATGTGGTACCGAGTATCTAAAATGGCCTGTTACAGAGGGTACTTTGCTAGATCTAGCTGAAATTTTCCCCGATCTATATAGTCAAACTGCAAAGGATTTCTCAATAGCAAATGCTGAAAATATAAAGGATTTTGCAAGTGAAGGTTTTTCACTAAATATGGGTGGTGAAATAGTGGATAAGGTTGGATGGAAATCTAATGGACTAACAGATAGTTTTGGAAATGGTAAAGTTATAATAGCTCCCGATAGAGCCAGACAAGGAATTTTGTTTTTTGCGAGCACATGGTATCACGAAGGAATACATTCGATACACGCAGTTTCAGGATTCACTCGGGCAAACTATGCAAGATTTGTTAATCTTGGCTTTAAAAATGCTGATTATTTGGCTAGAAGTGTTTCGGAAGCGATAGCTCATTCTACAATAGACTCTATGACAGGCTCGACAACATCTCCATTTATTTTAAAACCATATCTCAAAGGGTTTGGGATGTGGTTAGGTTTATCGATACATTAATTAAATTATGAAGATTAACATTAAATATTTGCTATTTGTTTTTTTTATCAACTTATATAGCGCACAGATTGAGACTGAAATACAAACAATTCAGGAACCTGAAACATATATCCAGATAAAAGTAACTAATAGTACAGATAAAAAGGTTTTGATTTATGATAGTTTTTTATATTCAGATTATAACATTTACCAATCTGATGATGATAAAATAATAGCCTTGGAAAATTATTCCCCAAGCAGTCATTTGGACTACGGAAATTATCAGTCAAATTTTAATAAAAAGCTGATAGAAGAAACCCAGATTGAATATAATTTGTCATATGAAAATGCTGTTTATTTTCTACAGAATAAGAAGACATCAATTATCGTAGAACCAAATACCATAAAAACTATTAAATTGAGAGTATTTAATAGAGCGTCTAGACCTACTGGACTAATCAAGAATGTTTCATATCATTTGTCGGGTAAAATTGTATTTACTACTGATTTTTTTCCTAGAAAATTTGTTGACTGTTTAGAAAAACTAGGTTTTTATATTTTGAATGAAATTGAGATTCCAAAAACAAAAATAGATATAGACAAATTTTTTATTACAAATAAAAGATAGCTTTAATCCATAATTAAATTTAAATATTTTAGTCTGAAATTGGCTGAAATATAAAACCTTCAATTCTTTTTGAAGGTTTTTTTTCGTATTACTTTCGTTGTGATTTAATCTTTACAAGTTTTATCTGGATGTACTAATTTAGCTTCCAGTTAAAGTTAAGCATAAAACCTTAATTTTAACCTATGAAAGGAGAGCGAAAAATCTACGATCCTGCTTTTAAAACCAAAGCTGTTGAGCTAAGCAAAGAACGAACTAATGTGTCAGAACTCGCAAGGGAGCTGGGAGTCGCAGTCACGCTGCTTTACAAATGGCGTAAGGAGTACGAAGAATTTGGAGAAAGAAGTTTTCCAGGGAATGGAAAACTGAAACTGACACCCGAACAGGAAAAGATTCATGAGCTGGAAAAAAAGTTGAAGGATGCAGAATTAGAACGAGATATATTAAAAAAAGCAATCGGCATCTTCTCCAAGAGCGGTCGCTGAAATATAAATTCATAAAAAATAATGAATCTATTTTCCCGATTGAAAAGATGTGCAATGTTTTAAAACTATGTTCCAGTGGTTATTACAAATGGAAAAACAGGCCTTGCAGCAAGAAATTGCTTTTGAAGGAAAAAATAAAACAGCAAATCACTTCAATATATTTTTCATCAAAACAGCGCTATGGCAGCCCTAGGATTACGTCTGAGCTAAATTCCTTGGGTTACAAAATATCCCGAGTCACAGTGGCTAAATATATGAAAGAGCTTGGACTGCGAAGTAAACTGAGCAAGAAATTTAAAGTGACTACAAACTCTAAACACAATTATTTGGTGGTAGAAAATGTGCTGGACAGGAATTTTATAGCCGAAAAACCTGCGCAAGTTTGGGTTTCTGATATTACCTACATTCAAACCAAAGAAGGATTTTTGTACTTGACAACAGTGATTGATTTGTATGATCGGAAAATCATTGGATGGAGTTTAAGCAACGGAATGAGCACCGAAGAGACAAGTCTTTCTGCCTGGAAAATGGCTGTCAAAAACAGAAAAATAGGGGAAAGTCTAATTTTTCATAGCGACAGAGGCGTTCAATATGCAAGCAGAAAATTTGCAAATACTCTGGAATTTTATGGAGTTACAAGAAGCATGAGCCGGAGAGGAAATTGTTGGGATAACGCTGTGGCAGAGAGCTTTTTCAAATCTTTGAAAACAGAACTGATTTATGGAAACAAGCTTATTACAAAAGAAAAAATGGAGCTGGAAATATTTGAATATATTGAAATATGGTACAACAAAAAAAGACGCCACAGTGCCTTGAATTATCAAACTATTGAAGAGTTTAACAATCAAAACAAAATTTATCAAAATGTAGCTTAACTTATACTGGAAATTTTGTTTGCATATCCAACTTGGATGATAAAGCAAAAGAACTGTTTGAGTTTAACCATTTTGTAACAAATAGAAAAAGCAATTAAAAAATGGATAGAGAATGAAAAAGAGCTGTCTAAAATCTTAGGCAGCTCCTATATAATAAACAATTTTACTATTCTATTTTTTAATAAATTTCGATGAATTTACCCTACCATTAGATTCCACAGAAATGATGTATGTGCCTGTGCTTAGTTTTGAGATGTCAATTTGCGATATTTTCTCGCCTGACTCTTTACTGATTGCTCGTTTTCCAGTAGTGTCATAAATTGATATTTTATCTATAGTCTGATCCGATGTAACTGTAATTTTAGATGATGCTGGATTAGGGAAAATACTCAATGGCTTATTCTTTTCTCCTGACATTACAGATAAAGCACTGGAAGTAGATAAATAGACGTTGTCAACTTGAAAATTATTAGAGGAACCAACGACAGTAGAAATCGCATTTTCGCTCCTTAAAACAAATATTTCTGAAACGTTGGACAGGCTAAAACTGGATGACTCAGGAATGAAGGCAGAAAGAGGAATAGACATAATGTGCCATTCATTGTCATTAGTAAAATTATAATTGTTGGATGCTGGATTGATCAATACTTTAGCAATTACATTGTTCCCTCTTAATCTGATGTAAAAAGGATGAGGCGACGCAGTTTTGATGGCTAAATTATAATAACTATAAGCTGATATATCAATGACGGCATCCGAAGTGTTCGCTGCGTTTCGGGGAAACATGATGGCGTGAAAGTAAGTACTGGTTCCGTTATAGGTTAATAGAAAGTTTTTTGCTCCTTCGTATGCCCCCGTCCCTGGTTCTGTAAGTGTAAATCCCGACCCGTTGCTGAAGCGTAAAGAATTGATACCTGCTCCAATGTTTGAATTCTCTGTATAAATTGAGAAAGTTTGAGCATAAGTTAATGCTGAAACAAACAGCATTACCATAAAATTAATTTTTTTCATAGTGTATGAATTTTTATTGTTAATTGGTTCGAAATTACTTTTGTTGGGAAATCTTGAGGAATCAAAATGTCCTTTAATGGGGGTAGAAATGTTTGGATAATTAGTCGTTTAACTCAAATTTTGTCTTCTTGTTACCGACGATGATGTAAAAATCTCCGGATTCTAAATGTTTATCACCATTGCTGTCGACATAGGTCAAATCTTTTTCAGGATTGATTTCAAAGCGGTATATTTCTTTTTTTCCTGCTATGATTAATTTTTTTTCAAAAAATTTGAGTTCTTTCATTGGACGGGAAATATTTGCAACAGGATCATTGATATACCAAAGCACAGCTTCTTTACCATCCACGGTTCCTTTGTTAGTAATTTCTATCTCTGCTACAATTTTTTCATTTTTTCTAAATTTGTTATTCGATAGTTTTATGTTACCATATTCAAATTTGCTGTAGCTCAATCCGTGACCAAACCAATATAGTGCATCTCTCGGAATATCCTGATAATGTCCAGCTTCTGGTCTCGCCGACTGTCGCATATTATAATAAATTGGAATTTGACCCGTAGTTTGCGGAAAAGTGGCAGAAAGTTTCCCCGATGGATTGTGCCTTCCAGACAGGATACCAGATACAGCAGCTCCCGCCATTGTTCCCGGTTGCCAAATTTCCAATATTGCATCAGCCATTTTGTTCAACCGAATTAATTCTAAAGGTCTTCCACTGGAAAGCACCAGGATAACACGTTTCCCTGTTTTGGATAGTTCTTCAACAAGATCTTCCTGGATTTTTGGTAATGCAATAGTGGAGCGGGAGCCATTTTCGCCACTCCAATTTCTCTTTTCACCAAGAAAAACAAGTATAATATCTGACTGATTGGCAACTTCCACAGCCTTGGCAAAACCACTTCTGTCTTCGCCCTCAAAATCACAACCTAAAGCATAATTAATCTTTAATTGGTCATCAAATTCTTTAGTCAAGCCGTCAAAAATGGTATTCACATCTTTTGGATCACCCATTCCTTCCCAAAATCCCATAATGTGAACAGAATCTTTTACCATCGGACCAATAGCTGCAATACTTTTATATTTTGAAGTTATTGGCAACACCTGATTTTCATTTTTCAATAAAACCATAGATTCCTGCGCCAATTCTTCAGCGACTTTTAAATAATCAGGTAATAGATATCGATCTTTTTCAGAAATCACATCCACGTAAGGATTTTCAAACAGACCCAGATTCATTTTAACCCGAAGAATTCTTCTCACAGCTTCATCAATAGTTTGTATTTTAATTTTTCCTGAGGCTACCAATTCTGGGAGATAGTCCATGTAAATGTTATCAACCATATCCATTTCTACACCAGCAAGCAATGCTTTCTCCGCTGCTTCTCTGGTGTCTTTGGCGACGCCCTGTACCACAAGATTTTTAACTGAGCCCCAATCTGAGATCACAAAACCGTCGTGCTTCCATTTCTTCTTAAGGATCTCTGTAAGAGTGTAATGATTAGCTGATGCAGGAACGCCAGAGATGTCATTAAAACCACTCATTACGGTGGCTGCACCTGCTTTAATGCCAGCTTCGAACGGTGGGAGAAAGCTTTCCCAAAGGGTCTGTTGCGATATGTCACTGTAATGATAATCCCTACCACCTTCAGACATACTATAACCGATGTAATGTTTCAAACTTGCGGCAATGGTGTATTTGTCTTTCAGATTATTTCCCTGATAACCTTGGATGGCAGCAACACCAAAAGCTGAATTAGCATAGGTGTCTTCTCCGTAACCTTCAGAAATCCTACCCCATCGGGCATCTCTGGCAACGTCTACCATCGGTGAAAAAGTCCAGTCTAATCCAGACAACCAACTTTCTTTTGCGGTAATGGCGCTTGATTGTTTTACCAAATCTGTATTCCAGGAGCAAGCTTGGGCCAGCGGAATTGGAAAAATGGTTTTGTAGCCGTGTATGGCATCAAATCCAAATATAATCGGAATACCCAAACGGGTTTCGTTAACTGCCTTTTTCTGAATCTGATTGCGGTACTCTGGATTGGTACTTCGATATAGCAAAGAACCAATTTCTGGTTTTACGGTTTTCATCTGCTCGTCAATATTGTTGGGATTGGCATTTTTTCCATAAGTCCATTGGTTCATCTGCATTATTTTTTCCTCAAGAGTCATCTGACCTATCAGATCATCAATACGTTTTTCTACAGGAGCATCTTTGTTTTTGTAAAGTGGCTGTTTTTGAGCATTAGCGAATGAGCAACTCATTACCAGAATGCTTGCAGCGTAAAAGATATTTTTCATATCGAAGATTATATTGTCTTAGCTAATTATATTTTGTGGAAACTTTAGGATGATAAATTCAGATTGCTTTTTAAAAGAATTTTATTTGGAATCTAAATATTGACTTAAACCGTAGATATTATCATTAATGATTTTCATATTGTCGATGAGAGGCATATAGTATTGATATGCACTATTGATAATACCTTTATTAGAATCACGGTTTGAGTAATCTGTCTTCATATTATCTGGATCATTGTCCTGATATCGGAACCAATGCCATCCCACACAACCTTTGCTTTTCAACAACTCGATAACGAAGTTTTGGTAGAAGTAACCTCTTTCTTTTTGGGTTTGGACATTCCATCCGGCGCCAGTTTTATTAGGTAAACCTGAATCTTCGCCCTTGGTGTACCATTCAGTAATGATGAACGGTTTTCCAGACCAGGCCATCCAGTTGGATAAAATAGGCTGCTCTGGTTCCCATTTTCTGTAATGATTAATGGAAATAATATCCATATATTTTCCCGCGACCTCAAATATTTTTGGATTGTCCAATTCATCCAACTCTTGATTGAAACGGCAGCCGAGATAAAGATGGTTTGGATCATACTTTTTTATGGCAGCAGTCACCTTTTTCATATAGGTTTCAAAATAAAATCCTGTGAAATCTTGTCTATCAGCATCTGTAATATCTTCCAAAAAAGCATTTTTATGCTTGCGGTCGTCCAGCCATTTCTTTGCCACAATGTATCCCGCCTCATCCTTTTTAAGATATTTAAGATGTCTGTCCAAAGCATCGTCTACCCAAGGCAACTCATTGTCTGTAAAATATCCAAGAAGGAATTGATCATCTTTGTATTTGAATATTTTTGAAATTTCCTGATCTACATAAAGGTCAAATTCTTTATCAAATACCATCACCAAATCGTATCTATAGCCTTGCCAACCAGCTTCTTCATATTTACCATTATATTTTTTGATATGCTCGGCTTTGTAAGTACCCATTGGACTTACTATCACAGTGTAGACCAGAGGTTTTGTAGATGAACGGATCAAGTCTACATTTGACCAGGCACCGGCTCCGTTAAATCCATTTTTTTTGAGGAATTTTGTTTCTTTTGCAATCCAATTTTTACCAGTTTTATATTTTTCATTGAATGCATTCTCTTGATTTTCAGAGTTGCCAGGATTGAGCACAGCAACGCCTTTATGTATAAAAGGGTTTCCCAAAGGATCTACAATCCACCATCTGCCGTCTTTTTTTTCTGTTCTGAAAAAACCGGTTGCCTCTAGCTGACATGTTTTGTATCCACCAAATTTGTTGGTAGCAGGATCTTTTGATGATTGATATCCAGGAAGTCTGTCGATGGTTTTTGCAACATAAGGTTTCCACAAAGAATCTTCAGCATTTAGACGGGCCAGAACAGTATGATAATTTTTTTCTGAAGCTTGATTGATTGAAGATTTCTGTGCTTTGAGTTCAGAATAATTGTTGATACTTAGTGTAATAAGTGCAATCACACTTTTTTTTATAAAGTTTATTTTCACAATTTAGAGATTATAATATTATTATTGATAAGAGAAAATTGAAAACATTATTTTAGTTGATTAGCTGATAATCATAACTAAAAATGCGGTGGATAAGATCATAAGATTGACACTCCAATATTTTTATTGGATAGAATTCTAGAGTGATGAAATTGGTTTGTAACTTATTATTTTAACTCGAATTCTGTTTCTAGCAGCTGATCAGAACTGGTTCCGACAAATACTTTAAACATTCCCGGCTCCAAAAGATAATTCCCTTCATTGTCATAGTAGCCTAACTCTTCCTTATTCAAAGTGAAGCGAATGGTTTTTTGTTCGCCTTTTTTGAGAGATATCAACTCAAATCCCTTCAATTCTTTGACCGGTCTGGAAATACTTCCGCTCACATCTCTTATGTAAAGCTGAACCACCTCTTTACCATCTAAACTGCCTGTATTAGTTACAGAAACTGATACATTTACGGGCTCTCCAATAGAGAATATTTTTTTATTAATTGTAAAATCTCTATAATCGAATTTCGTGTAACTCAATCCGTGACCAAAAGGAAAGAGTGGCGTTTTTTCTATGTCGGAATAATGAGACCAGAACACATTATTTTCTGAATTGATAGGTCTTCCAGTATTATAGTGGTTGTAATAAATAGGAACTTGTCCAACATTACGGGGGAATGAGATCGGCAACTTGCCACTCGGATTGTAATCTCCATAAAGAACCTGAGCAATGGCATTACCACTTTCACTTCCCAATTGCCAAGCCTCTACGATAGCAGGAATATGATTTGCTGCCCATTGTATAGCCAATGGTCTTCCGTTATTCAGAACCAAAACTATATTTTTATTGACTTTAAATACCTCTTCTAGCAACTCCTGCTGATTACCTGGCAGATCAAGATTTGTTCTACTTCTCCCTTCACCGCTTTGGAAGCCATGTTCGCCCAAAACCATCACAACTACATCTGCTTGTCTAGCTGCTGCAATGGCCTTTTCAAAACCACTTTTATCATCATTATTGATTTCTAATTCTTTGGTAAAAGTTGGCTTACCTGAAAATACGGCAGTTCCAAGAGCATAGGTGACTGGACTGTTTTTGTATTTTTGCATTCCTTCCAAAACGGAAACTGCAGTATCATCATCTGCCGCAATTCGCCAGCTTCCCAGCGGACTTGTTTTATCAATGGCCAAAGCGCCAATTAATACTATCTTTTGCCCGGACTTTTTAAGTGGCAACAAGTTATTGTCATTTTTTAAGAGCACAATAGATTTTTTGGCCATATCCAGAACACCATCGTGATGCGATGCGCTGCCAATCACTTCTTTTTCTCTTTTTTCGTCGCAATATTTGTAAGGATTTTCAAATAGACCCATTTCAAATTTTAATCTCAAAATTCTTCTTACGGCGTCGTTTATGATTTTGATGTCTAACTTCTTTTCTTTGACAAGATTTACCAGTTCGTTTACATATAAATAAGATTCCATATCCATATCAGATCCTGCTTCTGCGGCTTTTTGCGCGGCCTCCGCACCGTCTTTCGCAAATCCGTGAGAAATCATCTCTCTAATAGACGCCCAATCGGATACTACAAAACCTTGAAAATCCCATTTTGTTTTAAGAATATCTCGAAGAAGAAAACGGTTTGCGGTAGCCGGAATACCGTTTAAAGTATTGAAAGCGTTCATAAATGTCTTGACACCAGCATCATTGGCCGCTTTGAAAGGAGGCAGTACTGAATTGTACAATCTTGATACACTCATATCTACATTGTTATATTCTTTGCCGGATTCTACAAAGCCGTATCCTGCAAAATGTTTTGCGCAGGCTGCAATTGTATTGGTTTCAGAAAAATCATCACCTTGAAAACCCTTAACTCTTGCCACTGCAATTTTACTGGCAAGAAAAGGATCCTCACCGGCGCCTTCCATTACTCGACCCCAGCGGGCATCTGTTGTAACATCTACATTGGGCGCAAAAGTCCAGTTGATACCGCTTGCAGCAGCTTCGGCAGCAGCTATTGCCGCAGATTTTTTTATTGCTTCCATATCCCAGCTGGCAGCTTCGGCTAATGGAATTGGGCTAAGTGTTTTATAGCCGTGTATCACGTCAAATCCAATAATCAGAGGAATCCCTAACCTTGTATTTTCAACGGCAATTTTTTGCACTTCGCGTACTTTCTGAACACCCCGCACATTAAGTAGTGATCCAACCCAACCTTTGTTGAGATGATCATATTTAATTTTGGATGAGCCACTCTGAGGAGCAGGACCTGTTACTTCCCAGAAACCATTGTACTGATTCATCTGACCCACCTTTTCTTCCAGCGTCATTTGATTCATCAGTAATGTAATACGCTCTTCTATAGATTTTGTAGTATCGAGGTGCGCTTTGTTCTGTGCAGTTATATTTGTAACACCAAAGACAACAAAACAAAATAGGGTGGTTTTGATCATTTCTAATTTTTAATGGTAATAACCGTTATTGTTTAGAGAGTATTTTAATTTTTGTAAAAGTTAATTTACAGTAAAATAAATATCATCAATATAATAGTCGAAAGAATTTGGTGCAGTACTGTAATCACTATCGTCGGTACGTATTGTAAATTGTTTGATGCTTGATTTAGCCGCAGCTACGGTAGAAAGAGCTGCACCATTACCATCTCTCAGAAGTTGGGAAAAAGGAATTACCAATTCGTGCCATTGTCCATCCCACAACATTCCATACGCAGGATTTCCAGGGTTAAGTGTCACCCAATAATTTCCGGAATTGGTATTCAGTCTAATTCTTACTTTTTTTGGTGTGCTGGATTTTACAGCAACATTCAAATAGTTGTAAGCTGTTGCATTATAAGGGGAAACAGTCAGATCCATATGCGAAAGGGCATATCCAGTCTGTGGGCTGCCATTTCCTGCAGGATCAAAATGATACCATAACGCCTTGCTACCGTGATTAGTATTAGTGGTAACAATTGTAATAGCCATATTTCCTCCATTTGGCGGTGGTGCTATGCCAGGATTTGAACTCACGATATCTTTTTCTGTGAAAATCCCAACACCGTCGATTGGTGGAGGTGGAACACTCACTTTAATGTTAATCTTATCCAGATTGGTGTTAGGACCTGTAAACAACAAACGAAATGTGTTTTTTCCCTCTGTCAAATTAACTCCAGTTATATTTTTGGAAATATAGGTATTATAGCTTCCTGTATTTGGAAAATTGCCTGTCTGTCCTAGATCAGTTGCAACGCCCGTATTAGGATTAACCAGCTGAAGTTTAATAGATTTTCCTCCAGCAGTATCGCCCGATGCTACACTGAAATCGAAATCATAAATTCCTGTAGCTGGAACAGTGATCGTGTAATTGGTCCATTCCCCAGCTTCTGTGTAACTGATATTAGTGATATTATTGCTTATCTGAACATCCACACCATCGTCTGTTCTATAGCGCGGACTCCCGTTCTGTACAGCAAGGTTTTGCTCCTCTGTGTCGTGATAAGCAATGCCTTCACCGCCAAGATTGTAATTCTCTGCTTCAATCGTACCAGGAATGGCAATTGCAGTCCCACCATACGGCATAGGCGGGTCGATACCTTTAACAATGATTTTAAACAATTTTGTCTCGACTGTATTATCAATATATTTTACGACCAATTTTGCATCATAGGTTCCAGGATTATTGTAAACAACTGTAGCATCAGGATTGACGGATGACGCTGGACTGCCACCTTCAAAAGTCCAGGTTGTAGTAAGATGTTTGAATGAGGTACTTTTAAAATCTACAGTTTCTCCAAATTTAATATCTGTACGGGAGGCACTAGCTTCTGTATGAGGCTTGTCGTAAAGCGTGACCTCTCTAATTTCTTCCTCAACACAGGAAAATAACAAAGCAAAAAATAAAAGTAAAAGTATGCTTTTCAAAAAGTCAGTATTTTTTAGAATCATAACTCTAATGGTTTTTAATTTTGATTATATTTTATCTGCCACAAATTTTATATAAATAACAAAAAAAATGGGTCTTAAACATTTTAGTTTGGGGTAAGAAATGTACTTTTTGGCGAATACAACTTCCAATAGATTTTTCAGTGAATTTCAGAATGCTTTTTTATTAATTAAAATAATTAATAAAATTTTTTTTAATGACTATAAAGTAGTTACAAAAATGAGATTGAAATATTGACGTTTTATATACTAGATTTTTTCTTTTAAATTGTAATGATCTCTTGTTAATATTTATGATAATAATTGATATTGTGCATACTTTAATTAATAATTTTGAAGGTAAATAAATTAGAATTTAAACATATAATATATTTTGTATATTTTTAGTACGGACGTAAATACCCCTAAAAAAAGATATTTGAACTGCATCACAATGCGGCGATAAATTACTTTTGTGAGTCTGATTATCAAAAATTTATGAAAAACAAAGTCGTTGTTATCACAGGATCCACTGGAGTTTTGTGTAGTATAATAGCAAAATCATTAGCAAAGAAAGGTTGTAAAATCGCGCTGTTGGCAAGAGAAATTGGAAAAGCAGAAATTCTGAAAAATGAGATTATAGAGGCTGGAGGTATTGCACACATTTTTGAAACAGATGTGTTAAAAAAAGAAACTTTAGAAACAGCAAGATTACAAGTAGCAGAAAAATTGGGAACTTGTGATATTCTGATTAATGGAGCGGGAGGCAATCATCCTCTCGGAACAACATCTGAACCCTATCTTTCGAAAACTGATTTGGATAATAACAATCCTGACTTTAGAACAATTTTCGATTTGCAACCTGAGGGAATAAAATCAGTTTTTGATCTCAATTTCTTGGGCACATTTTATCCTACTCAGGTATTTGCAAAAGATATGGTAGGGAAATCAGGCTGTAGTGTTCTCAATATTTCTTCTTTGAGCGCTGTGACACCATTAACCAAAATTCCTGCTTACAGTGCTGCAAAAGCTGCGACTTCTAACTTGACTCAGTGGCTTGCTGTTCATTTTTCCAAGGTTGGAATCCGTGTTAATGCAATTGCGCCAGGATTTTTCCTGACAACTCAAAATAAAACTCTTCTCACATCCGAAGACGGAAGTCTCACAGAAAGAGGACAGTCTATTATCTCGCATACACCTGCGGGAAGATTTGGAAACCCAGAAGATTTGATCAGTTCAGTACTGTTTTTATGTGACGACAGATCATCTTTTGTAACCGGAATTGTAATCCCTGTGGATGGTGGTTTTAGCGCATTCAGCGGTGTTTAATTAAAAAAAATAAAAAATGGAACAATCTTGGCGCTGGTACGGACCGAAAGATTCAGTATCATTAGTAGATATAAAACAGGCTGGAGCAACTGGTATTGTAACCGCACTTCATCATATTCCCAATGGTTCTGTATGGACTGTGGAGGAAATCAACATCAGAAAAAAAATAATCGAAGATGAAGGACTTCGGTGGAATGTTGTAGAAAGCATACCTGTGCACGAAAATATAAAAACCCGTACTGGGGATTTTCAGAAATATATTGAAAATTATAAACAAAGCATCGCAAATTTGGCTCATTGTGGGATCAGCGTTATATGCTATAATTTTATGCCTGTTTTAGATTGGACTCGTACAGATCTTGAGTTCGAACTGGAAGACGGTTCCAAAGCCTTGCGTTTTGATCAGACAGCATTTGCTGCATTCGACCTGTATTTGCTGCGGAGAGCTGGTGCGTTATCAGAATACTCACAGAAAGTAAAAGAGGACGCCAAAGCCTATCTCGAAAAACTATCACAATCAGAGAAGACAAAACTGGTCAACAATATAATTGCTGGCTTACCGGGCGCAGAAGAAGGTTACAGTCTGGAAAGTTTTCAGGAAAATTTAGATAATTATGCAGAAATTGATGCCAATCAACTAAGACAGAATCTGATTCTCTTTCTCGAAGAAATTATTCCTGTTGCCTCCCAAAATAATGCATTGATGTGCATCCATCCCGACGATCCACCATATTCCATATTGGGGCTGCCTAGAGTTGTAAGTACCGAGGAAGATTATGTTAAACTATTTTCAGCAGTTCCGGACCTTGCAAACGGAATGACCTTCTGTTCCGGTTCATTGGGAGTGCGTGAGCATAATGACTTGGTAAAAATATTTCAGCGCTTTGCGGAGAGAGTTCACTTTTTACATCTTCGCAGTACCAAGAGAGATGAAAACGGAAATTTCTATGAAGCCAATCATCTGGAAGGTGATGTGGATATGTACGGATTGGTAAAAGAAGTAATTTCAGAAGAACGTAAAAGAGCAGAGCAGGGAAGAGCCGACTCAATGATCCCAATGCGTCCGGATCACGGGCATCAGATGTTGGATGATCTGCAAAAAAAGACCAATCCTGGATATTCTGCAATAGGTAGACTTAGAGGCCTTGCAGAGCTCCGTGGTTTGGAGTTGGGTATTGCCCGTAGCTGTAGTGTGAATTAGAATTGATTATAATCATTTTGGTAATTATGAATCTATTGAAAAGAATAACCAATGTATTAATATATATTGTTTTTGTTTTGATTTCTGGCATTTTTCCTGCTCAGGAAGCATCACTTCATTTCGATCAGATTAATTATGACGATGATTTCTCGCCCAGTATGATCTCCAATATAATCCAGAATAAATCCGGATTTGTGTGGATCGGAACAGAAAACGGACTCTTCCGCTACGATGGTTACAGCTACAAAAAATACGCAAGAGACAAGCAATCAAAGGGCAACCTGAGCAATAATCATATTAATGTGATTTTTGAAGATAGCGACCAGAATCTATGGATCGGTACTAACCACGGACTCAATTTTTATAACAAAAATGCCAATAATTTTCTAGCATTGGATGTGACAAAAGAAAAAGGCGGAAGTAATTATATTGCTGCCTTTGCCGAAGATGCCCAAAAGAATCTTTGGGTGGGAACTTTTGGTGGCGTCAAAAAACTTCAAAAGTCTACCCGGACGTTAGAAAACTTCAATAAGGATTCGGAATTGCATAAAAGCAGGGTTCTATCTTTATTTTATGACTCCAATTATGGGATGCTTGTAGGAACATCAAAAGGTCTGAAATGTTTTGATCCGAAGACAGGTCGTCAAAACCCGTTACCTGTAGAATTGTCTGATAATGCAGAACTTATCAGTGCTAAGGTGAGAAAAATTATAAAGACCAGCAAGGGCGACCTTTGGTTTGCTACGGAAAGCTCTGGCGCATTTTTACTATCTTCAGGACAAAAAGTCCTCTCACATTTTAAACACGATCCTTCGAACCAAAATTCGATGTCATCCAATTGGATCAATGATATCATCCAGTGGGATCAAAATACCGTTTGGTTTGCAACAAAAGGAGGACTAAGTATCTTCAATTATTACAATAAAAAAATTAAGAGAATAAAGCATAATCCAGATAATCTTTACAGCCTGAGCGATAATGATCTGAAATGTTTTATGAGAGATCATACTGGTTCTGTTTGGATAGGGACCTCGGCAGGAGCGATTAATATTTATAATAGATCAAATCTCAATTTCGCTAAAATTTCAGAGGTAACAAACGCAGGGTTTGGGCTCAGCAATGCTGCAGCTAGCGCTATTTTAAAAGAAAATGATCAAGGTATTTGGGTGGGAACTTCTGGCGGAGGGTTGAACTATCTTGATCTTCAAACCAAAACATCCCATTCTTATGCAATCGATAACAGTAATGAGAAAAATATCAAAAATATCATTACTTCGCTGGCGAGAAAAGATTCCAATACGCTCTTGTGTGGCACTTTCAACGGTTTGTTTGAGTTTAATAAAACCTCAAAAAAATTCACTCAAATTGTTCTCACTTCTGATTCTGCTGAAAAAGGCGAAAGACCTATTACTTCTATCCTGGTGGATGGAAGCAATATTTGGATAGGAACAGATGGTAATGGATTAATAAAGATACTGGCTAACGGGACAATTATTAATTTTAAAAATGACGGAACAGCGAATGCCTTGTCTGATAATTTTGTAATGGCATTAGAAAACAGGAGCAATGGTATCTGGATCACTACACAAAATGGACTCAATTTTTTCGATAAAAGACTTAACCGAATTTCAAAGGTATTTCGGTCAGACAATGCAAAACCGCTTGATAATAATAGTCTGACAGTGATGTTTACAGATTCAAAGAAAAGGCTTTGGATCGGTGCAGATTACGATGGTTTATATTATCTCAATGAGAACAATCAAAAGTTTTTTGTTCTTAATAAAGAAAAAGGATTTACCGATGCCTCTGTTAAAAGCATTACCGAAGATTCTCAGGGAAATTTGTGGGTTGGCGCAGAGGATTTTCTTTTTAAAATAAAAATAAAAAACGAAGGAAGTAATTTAAAAGCGTCCGACTTTGAAATTACACGTTATTCTTCTGCGGACGGTCTTTCTGTAAAACAATTTTTATACAATTCAGCTGCGAAGATCAATCAAGATATGGTAGCTTTCGGAGCTTCCAAAGGTTTACTGATCTTTGATCCTAAGAAATTAATAAAAACATCTAACAACACACCAATAGTCCTCACTAAGCTTATCGTAAATAACGAAATCGTAGAGGCGGATCAAACGGGTGGAATTTTAAAACATCCTATTTCTGAAACTTCTGAGATTACGATCAATTATGACCAAGGTTATATTGGGCTTGAATTTACTGGGCTTAATTTTATCAATCCACAAAAAAGTAAATATGCCTATAAGTTAGACAATAGATTATCAGAAGATCAATGGCATTTTATCGGGACACAAAATAGAATCAATCTTTCCAATTTGGATCCTGGAAATTATACGTTGTCCATAAAATCTACCAATGGCGATCAAAGCTGGAACAAGAATATCAAAAAACTGAAAATTGTTATACTGCCGCCCTGGTATAGAACATGGTGGGCATATTTATTTTATTTGATCATTTTTGTAGGGGCCAATTATACAGTTTACCGTTTCATAAAATATCGTTTGAAACTCAGAAGAGAAATATTTTTGGAACAGGTGGAAAATGAAAGAAAAGAAGAAATCCTTACCACACAGATTAATTTTTTCACAAATATTTCGCACGAGATAAGAACACCGCTTACACTGATCAAAGGGCCAGTGGAAGAATTGTTGTCTTATGAAAAAGATCCAAAGATCAATGCTAAATTAAAAACGATCAAGCAGAACTCAGATCGTCTTCTTAAGCTTGTAAACGAACTGTTGGATTTTAGAAAAGCTGAAAAAGGCTATATGAAAATCTACTGTCAAAGACAAGATGTGGTCTCTTTCTGTTTTGAAATATTCGAGTCTTACAAAGGATTGGCAGCTGAAAAGAATATCGATTTCAAATTTGTACTCAACTCCAATGTGATCATTGCTTATTTTGACAAAAACCAGATGGAAAAGGTTATTTATAATTTGCTTTCCAACGCTTTCAAATTCACAAAAAAAAATGGTAAAATAGTTTTTGCTGTCGAAAAAGGTTCACCAGAGGAAAATGCCGTATTCATCAAGGTTAAAGATAATGGAATAGGCATTCCGGAGAACAACCGTACCAGTGTTTTCGAAAGGTTTTTTCAGGTGGATGATAGAGGGGTACAAAATATGGGAAGTGGTGTGGGACTCGCACTTTCAAAAAGCATTGTAGAATTGCATAAAGGCGAAATTTCTACTCCGGAGGAAGAAGGGACTTGGGCCAAGACCGTTTTCCAGATTAGATTACAATTGGGTAACAAACATTTGTCCGAAGATCAAATCATAGAAAGTAATGCCGAGGATTTTCAGCAGATGATTATAGATTCACCGACAATTGTAAGCAATGATTATATTGCCTTTGCGGATTTTCCGGACAAGGACAAGAAAACTATAATGGTTGTAGAAGACAATGAGGATGTACGCAGATTTATTGTCGGTATTTTGTCCAATGATTACAATACAGTGGAATTTACCAATGGTAGAGATGCGGCAAACTATTTAGAAACCGAGATCTTAGATGTTATCATCAGTGATATTATGATGCCTGATATGGATGGTATAGAACTTTGTCGCATTGTAAAAACTAATGAGAGCACCAGTCATATACCGGTACTACTTCTAACCGCCAAAGCATCTATCGATCATAAAATAGAAGGTCTTTCTACAGGTGCAGATGCTTATATCACTAAACCATTTAGTACGCAGGAACTTAAACTGAGTATTGCCAATCTACTTTCTGCCCAGGAGATATTTAGAAAGAAATATAGTGGGAATTTTATTATAGATTCTGATTTGAACAATCTTACTACGCCCGAAGAAGCATTCATCAAAAAATTAATGCGAGTTATAGAAGAAAACCTAGAGAATTCTGAGTTCGATGTCAATATGTTGGTCGACAAGATTGGAATGAGCAGAACTATACTTTACAAAAAAGTCACTGCACTTACCAACCATTCGGTAGCAAGTCTCATAAAACAGCTAAGACTGAAGAAAGCAGCGGATATAATTCTGAACACAACACATCCAATTTCAGAAGTTGCTTTTATGGTAGGATTCAATGATCGTAAACATTTTAGCCGTGAGTTCAAAAAAGTGTACAAAGTTTCCCCAACGTCTTACAAAACTAGTCCGAATTCCGGTCGGTAATTGAACTAAAACCTGACACAAATACGAATTTTCAACATCATTTTCTTTCTATTGAATTTGAAATAGATTTATAACGTATTGTTTTTCATTGTGTTAAAATGATTCATACATTATGACCCCGCAAAAAGCATATTTAGATACCCTAATAGATATGATTATCAGACATATTTGTAAAAAACAAAGCTATTAAACTAAACAATATGAAAAAATTCGACAAGAATATTGTTCCACTTAAAAATTACAATGGCAAAAAAATCGGACTAATTGCAGTTGCTTTTCTCCTCTCCGGGCAAGCGATTGTGCAGGCTCAGACCACTCCAAAATCTGATAAAGACACTTTAGTTGGGGCATCTAAAGAAATTGAGCAGGTTGTAATCATTGGATATGGCGCAAAAAAGAAAAGTGATGTCATCAGTTCCGTGGTCAAAGTCAATGCAGAGGATCTTACAAAAGTAGCTACATCGGACGTCGGTGAAATGTTACGAGGAAAAGCTGCCGGGGTACAGGTGACACTTGCCAATGGTGCGCCAGGTAGCTCATCCAATATTCAAATTCGTGGTCAGCGATCGATATCTGGAGGAAATAATCCTATCGTAATTGTTGATGGAGTGAGAGTTGGAAGTATCAATGATGTTAATGCTAATGATATAGAATCTCTTGAGGTTTTGAAAGATGCCGCTGCACAATCCATCTATGGTGCGAGGGCATCTAATGGAGTCATACTCATTACTACAAAACGAGGAAAAAGTGGGAAGGCCAAAGTAACTTATAATGGTTTTTCTGGTTATCAAACAATCAATAGAAATTTTGATATCTATAGTGGTGAAGAATTTGCCCAACTAAAGAGAGAAGCTTTCAGAACCAACAACGGAGGTGTGTACAGACCGGACAGTGAGATTTTTTCTGCATTAGAATTGGAAAGTGTCCAAACTGGGAAGTATATTAATTGGGAAAAGCTGATGCTCAGAACAGGTGAAACACAAAACCACGCCATCAATTTTTCATCGGGCAGTGACAAGTTCAGTATATTTAGCAGCGTGAACTACATAGGGACCAAAGGTGTTATCCCCAATTCAGATTTTAACAAAACAGGAATCAGATTAAATGCTGATCAAAAAATAAGCAACACTCTGAAAGTGGGTCTGAACACTTCCTTTCAATTCTCCGAGACCAATAATCCAAATAATGCAGGTGTAATTTTAAGTTCTATTACTACATCACCTCTCGGACGTGTTTACAATGATGATGGCTCACTCAGACTATTGCCCGGAGGTTTTGCTGAAAATAAAAATCCACTCATCGATCTTTACCAAACGACCAATTTTGTCCAAAACCGAAATGACATTCTCAACCTTTTTGTAGACTTTACACCATTTCGAGGTTTCAAATACAGAATGAATGCCAGCAGAAGATCCTGGAATTACAAAAGAAAATCATATAATACTACACAGTCCATCGCAGGTATTGCTAATAACAACCAAGGTAGTGGAAGTATACAATTTCAGGATGAGGTAGAATGGCAATTGGAAAATATCTTAACCTACAACTTCAAATTAGCTGAGAAAAACCATTTCGCTGCTACTGTGGTACAGAGTATCTCCAAAACCAACCGTAATGATTTTCAGAATGCTTCTACAAACATTCCGAATGATATCTTAGGAATTAACGGTTTGCAATCAGCATTACTCAATACACCAACCATATCAGAATATAACAGAGGAATCGTATCTGCTGTCGGCCGTTTGGAGTATGATTATGATAACAAATATTATGTGACCATTGCAGGAAGAATGGACGGCTCCACGGTATTTGGCAAAAATAACAAATGGGCTTCTTTCCCATCAGCCAACATTGGATGGAATATTCATAAGGAAAATTTTATGGATAAGTTGAATTTTATTAATAATTTAAAACTTAGATTCAGCTATGGTAGTGTAGGAAATGAAGCCATCTCGCCTGGACTAAGCCAGAGTACTGCAGACCAGAGCAATTATGTAATAGGAGGTAATCAAGTTTCTGGATATATCCCCGGACCTACTTTGCCAAATCCCAATTTGAAATGGGAAACCTCTACAACATTTAACTCCGCATTGGATTTTGGATTTTTCAGAGATAGGATTACAGCTACTGTCGAATATTATAATACACGAACAAAAGATCTACTTGTTCAGGAGCAATTGGATCTTTCATCCGGATACAGCAACAGATGGAGTAACCTTGGTGAAGTAGAGAACAAAGGTTTGGAAGCTTCATTAAATGCAGATGTAATCAAGACTTCTGATTTTAAATTTAAAATTGGTCTAGCTTACACGAAAAATAAAAATAAGATCATCAGTTTGTATGGTAGAGACGCAGACGGTGATGGTAGGGAAGATGATGATATTCTGAATAGACGTTTCATTGGCCAGCCAATCAATGTTTTTTACCAGTACGATGTCGTAGGCATTTTTCAACAGGGTGAGGATATTGTGAACTCTGCGCAGCCACTTGCTTTACCGGGCGACATCAAGCTTAGAGATGTAAACGGTGATGGGGTAATCAATGACAAAGACCGTGTGATCACATCACAGATGCCGGATTGGTACGGTACTTTATCACTTGGTTTTGAGTATAAGGGATTTGACATCAATGCAGATTTCTATACTGTGCAAGGTGTTATAAAAAATAATCCTTTTCTGTACAGTTATCTGGAAGGTGGATCGTTAAGGGGAATCAAAAATGGTATCAAGCAAGATTATTGGACACCAGAAAATCCTGGCGGAAACTACCCTAGACCAAATGAAGGGAATGATCCTTCCAATATTTTTAATATGGGACTTCAGGATGCTTCTTATTTTAGATTACAGAATATTACTTGTGGTTATTCATTCAAACCGGAAACGGTGTCGAAAATTGGTCTGAGCAACCTTAGAATCTTTTTGACTGGTAGCAATCTTTTCACAATCACAGATTACCAATCTTATAGCCCAGAAAAAAATCCAAACGAATATCCAGAGGCAGTAACCCTTGTTGCGGGAATTAAATTTGGATTTTAAAAAAAATATGAAAATTTTAAGTCATTATATCATGAAAAAATTACAGTGTTTAGTCATTTCTATCATATCTCTCGCAGCGACTTGCATATCTTGTGACAAATTCTTGGAAGAAGAAATCATAGATCAGGTTTCTGTAGATTATATCTATACGACCCCCGAAGGCCTGGATGTAGGCGTCAATGCTTTATATAACAGGATGCGGCAGTATAATGCACCGTCTGGAGATAATAGTAATCTGCAAGCTAATGTGTTTTTTATGGCCGCTACCGATCTTGGGCTTCATAGAACTTGGTTTACGCCGTATGGAGCTACCACTCATACGCCACAAAATTTCCCTAAGGACAAATGGGTTAATGCCTATAAAATTATAGATAGAGCGTCTGCAATTATCAGTAGTGCAAGAACAGTCTCTATGGATAATAATGCTAAAAAGAAACTGGTTGCACAGGCACGTGTAATTAGAGGTGAGCTTTATCTGGATCTGATAAGAATGTATGGTACTATCTTACTGGACACTGTGGCAACCAATGCACAAAATATAGATGATGCAGTCACTTACAAAGCAGCTACAGAAGATGAGGTTTTCGGGGTAATCAATCAGGATTTGGATTATGCTGTTGCAAATTTGGATTGGCAGGTGCCCGCTGGCAGATACGGTCAGGGAGTTGCGAGGCATTTGCGTGGTAAAGCGGCAATGTGGCGCAAAGACTGGCAGAAAGCTGCAGAAGAATTTGATGCAATTATTCTCAATCCGACCCACGATTTGGTAGATATTAATCAGGTTTTCGGAGCTGATGTCAATCATAAAGAAGCACTATTTGTTTATCAACGCAACCAAAATCTCGGACAAGGCGATGATCTTGCTGGTGGTGGTGGATTTTGGCTTGGAAGTGTTTTTACCCAGAGGATTTATGAAAAAGCATCGGGAGCATCTGCCAGTGCAGGAAATGAGATGATTCTGGATGTTAACTATGGTGGACAATCTTTAGGTTGGTTTTATCCTAATAATTATTTGAAATCTCTTTATGATAAGACGAATGACAAAAGGTTTTCAACCTATTATTGGCCGGATAATTATACTGCTTACATTGTTAATAATCCCAGCCATCCACGCTTTGGACAGCCTATTACGCAGCCGGAGGATAATTACAGAAGATACCACTGGAGTTTGAAAAAATATGCAGACTTCCAAACAAAACTGGTTGGAACAGAAAACAGTTTTAAAAATTATATGTATTACCGGTATGCAGAAACACTACTTCTGGCGTCGGAAGCTCATCATAATCTTGGAAATGATGCCCTGGCCTTATCGTACATTAATAAAGTTCGCAGAAGAGGTTATGGTCTGAATCCTAACGCAGTATCATCATTTGATTTTACAAGCTGGACGCAGGAAACTTATTTGGAAGAATCAGCAAGAGAATTGGCTTTTGAAAATGAACGTTGGTTTTTGCTAAAACGATTAGGCATTTTAGGAGAGAGAATTACCCTGCACTACAGAAACGGTGACAATACAAGCTCTGAAGCTTCTGATGCCATCAATAGTCTTACCCCATGGAGACCGCAGTATGTCAACTGTCCTGTGCCTCAAAGTCAGATTGACATTATGGGTGCTGCAGCTTCGCAATTTAATATCGGATATTAAGATTATAACTTAATATTTGAGTCAATCATTAATCAAAATTTTATGTTAAAAAAAAATATCATCCCATTGCTGTTAATAGTCTTTATCCTAAGTTCATTTTGTACACCGGTTATGGGACAAAAAACGATTCAACACGCTTTTGCCAGAGATCATATTAATCTAAATGGCTCTTGGAAATATATCATAGATCCGTACCAAATGGGTTATCTCGATTACAGACAAAAACCATTCGATCAAAGTAAATCAGGAAAAGGAGGCTTTTATGACAACATTACTTCCCCAGACAAGAAAACAAGAGTCGAATACAATTTTGATTTTGAACCTTCTTTGCAGGTTCCTGGTGATTGGAACTCTCAGGATCAAAAACTACTATTTTATGAAGGTACTGTTTGGTACAAAAGAGATTTTGTCGCAGATCCACAAGCCAATAAGAATTACTTTTTGTATTTCGCAGCGGTAAATTACGAGAGTCACGTTTATTTGAATGGCGAAAAAGTAGGTACACATAAAGGTGGATTCACTCCATTTCAATTTGATGTAACATCTAAATTAAAAAAGGGCAATAACTATGTGGTGGTGATGGTTGATAACATACGCAAAAAAGATGAGGTACCAACGATCAACACAGATTGGTGGAACTATGGCGGAATAACTCGCGATGTTTTACTAATAAACACACCAAAATCTTACATCGAAGACTACAAAGTGCAGTTAGCTAAAAATGATCCTACTCAATTAGAAGGTTTTGTCAAGTTAACAGGTAATACAAACCGCGAAAAAGTGGTTGTAGAAATTCCTGAACTCAGGATAAAAACCACGCTTGAAACTGATGCCAATGGTTATGCACAAATCATAATTCCTACAAAAAAAGTTGACTATTGGTCGCCAGAAAATCCCAAGTTATATGATGTTAAGATTAGTTCAAAGTCAGATAAAATTAATGATAAAATTGGCTTTAGAACAATTAAAACCGTTGGAAAAGATATTTTGTTGAACAATCAATCTTTGTTTCTCAAAGGAATTTCTGTGCACGACGAAAATCCGTTGGTGGGAGGTCGTTTACGGTCGGAAGGTGATATGAGAATGATCCTTGGATGGGCAAAACAATTAGGTTGTAATTATATCCGCCTGGCACATTACACTCATAACGAAACGATGCTGAGGCTTGCTGACGAGATTGGATTATTGGTGTGGGCAGAAGTTCCTGTTTATTGGACGATCTCTTGGAGCAATCCTGAGACCTATAAAAATGCCGATGATCAATTGACTGTGGGGATTGAGAGAGATAAAAACAGAGCTTCCGTAATTATCTGGTCAGTAGGGAATGAGACGCCTGTCAGTAAGGAGCGTAATGTTTTTATGGGTAAATTAATTGACAAAGTTCGTAGTTTAGACGATAGTAGACTTGTTGCAGCCGCCTTGGAAATCGAACGCAATGGCTATGACGTAACCGTTGAAGATCCTTTGGGTGATAAGCTTGATCTCGCCAGTTTTAATGAGTATGGAGGCTGGTATTGGTCTGAGCCAAAAGAATTACCAAAATATAAATGGGAAATAAAATTCAATAAACCAGTGGTAATCTCCGAGTTTGGTGCCGATGCATTAGCAGGATATCACGCAGATGAAGATACAGTATGGAGTGAGGAGCATCAGCAATTGTTTTATGAAAAACAACTAGAAATGCTTGACAAAATAGATGGACTGCGAGGAATGACACCTTGGATTCTAGTCGATTTCAAATCTCCAAGACGTCAAAATCCTGTTTATCAGAATTTCTGGAACAGAAAAGGTCTTATTTCGGAAACTGGGGTCAAAAAGAAGGCTTTTTACACGCTTCAGAATTATTATCAACGGAAATCATTAAATAATAAATAAAAACCTCATTGTATATGAAAAATATATTTAGAGTATTAAGATTAAGCATGCTTTTCTTTCTAGTCTCTTGCACGCACGAGGATAAAGTAGAGTTTGTTAATGGGGAAACAGGACAAGTGGAAAATCCCGATCCTTTTTCCGCAAAAAAGATAATTGCTGATATGGGACCTGGTTTTAATCTTGGTAATACCTTTGATAACGGGATTCATCCGACCTCTTTGTCAGCAATCAAACCCGTTATTGATCTGTATAAAAATGCTGGGATGAAACATATTAGAATTCCAACTACCTGGATGGATAGATTTGCATCTACTCTTGCAGACAATAATGGTAATATTAATGTCAATCATCCAAGGTTTCTGGAACTAAAAGCAGCTATAGATTATGCTCTTTCTCAGGATTTATATGTTATTCTGAATACCCATCACGAGTCTTGGCTTAAGGATCATTACGACGGATCTGAGCAGTATGACAGTAAGTTCCGGACTTTATGGACAGGTATTGCTACCTATTTTAAAGATTATCCACAGAAATTAATTTTTGAAGTTCTAAACGAGCCAGAAGGTAATTTGGGAGAGCTAGACGGCAATGGTCCCTTTCCTGATCCTACCGATGCATTGGCTTTACAATACACCAGAAAAGTAAATCAAGTTGGCTATGAAGCTATACGTGCAACACATGGTAACAATGAAAAACGATTAATTATGGTAGGTACTAATGGACAAGGAAATGCATTGTATATAAGTAATGTCTATCCAAGCAAATCGTCATTGCCAGGTGGAGGAAATGATAATTATCTATCTATACAGGTTCACACTTATTCTCCTTGGGCATTCTGCGGAGAAACTGGAAGTAATGCTGCTTTTCCCGGAACGGCCAGTTTTGAGACGGGCATTCAAAATGTGAAAGCACATTCGATAAAATTGAATGTTCCTGTTCATTATGGCGAATTCGGAGTAGGAAGAAGTAGTAATGCTGCAGAGAGAAATACCGATCTTGTTAGAAATTATTACCGTACAATGGCAAGAACAACCTTAGCTCAATCAATGTCATACAGCGTTTGGGATGATAGAGGTTGGTTTGCTCTGATAAATCCAACGGGTACATCTTTCGTAAATAATATAGTACCGTACATGCTACAATAAAATCAAATCACAATATTATTTTCTTTAAGTTGCTGTTTCATAATTTTATATAAAACTATGAAACAGCTTTTTTAATTGCTGGCTGATAGCTCTGAAAATCATTTAATAATGCTAGCAATTCCAATTAGAGAAAATGAAAGTAGGTGAGTTATACTTAATTGTCAAAAATATTTTTGGAAAATATATATACATTATGAATTCTGGTTAATTTATTGAAATCCTCTAAAAAAGTGTTCAATAATTTTATCGCTAAAATCAAAAACAAAAAATGGCTCCAATTTACTATAAATTGAGTCATTTTTTGTTTTGATTCCGGAATTGTCCGGATTAATCTTTTTAATGTTTAATTAAAATAGGTGTGAAACATTTGATATGTGTTTTGTTTGAAGTGTGATATTAATTATGATATAAATGATTGTTTAGCATTGTCTTATGTAAATTATATCAATGTTTAATTTTATATTATTTTTCTGATTTTGTAAGAATGTTTCTCAAATTTGACATATCATCACTAATTCGTTTATCAAGTATTTTTGCATAATGCTGAGTAGTTTTGATATTAGTGTGACCAAGCATTTTACTAACACTTTCAATTGGAACTCCATTGGATAATGTTATAGTAGTCGCAAAAGTATGGCGAGCAATATGGAAAGTTAACTCTTTTTGGATGCCACATATGTTAGCAATTTCTTTCAGGTAGGAATTCATTTTCTGATTACTGAGGACTGGAAATAATCTATTTAAATTTATGCATTCGGGGTGGTCTTCATATTTCAAAATAAGTTCTTGTGCTAATGGTAATAATGGGACTCTAGTTGAGGTGTCAGTCTTCTGACGTTTTTTAAATATCCATTCATTACCGTCTACGCCAGTATTTATGTGAAATTTTGATAACTGCTTGACATCTACATATGCTAATCCCGTGTAGCAGCTAAATAGAAAAATATCTCTAACCTGATTTAATCTTTCGGAAGCAAAATCTTTTTCAAAAATAGATTGTATCTCTTCTTTGTTTAGGTATGTTCTTTCTACAACTTTAATTTTTGCTTTGTATCCTACAAAGGGATCTTTGGCTAACCATCCGTTCGCTATGCATAATCGTATTATTTTTTTGAAATTTTTAAGATATTTAACTGCAGTGTTGTTTGCGCATTTGCGAACGCTCCGAAGCCAAAAATCATAATCCGCTATAAAAGCGTGGTTAATCTGCGTGATGTCTATATCGCAAATTTTATATTTCCATTTTAGAAATTCCTGAGTGTGTTTTAAAGATGTCTTATAACGTTCTAAGGTTCCTGGTGCGAAATCCTGACCTATTAATGCTTCCACCTTATCATTGTGATCCTGAAATATGGGGATTAGCATCCGTTGTTCCAAATCAGTACCCAAAAGCTTCGACTTCAAACCATCTGCCGTTACAAAGTTTTCCTCTTTCAACATTGAATAATGTGTATCATAAACTTGCTGTTCCAAAGTTTTGAGGTAAGTATTTAGTATTTTGGCATCTTGCCCATAACCAACAGCTTTATGAGATTTACTGTCCCATTTCTTTGGGTCAATATACCTTTTGGCTGCAATTTCTGCGGCTTTGCCGTCGATTGTTATACGCAAATAAATTGGAGCACTTCCGTTTGTGCGGATTTTATTCTTTTTGATAAAGAATAGAAGATTAAATGTCT
The DNA here is from genome assembly GCF_023278365.1 of Epilithonimonas zeae. Lineage (NCBI taxonomy): Bacteria > Pseudomonadati > Bacteroidota > Flavobacteriia > Flavobacteriales > Weeksellaceae > Epilithonimonas > Epilithonimonas zeae. Next base: position 281,271 of record NZ_CP075338.1, read on the forward strand.
TGTTCATTTTGTGATAATTTTAATTGTTTAAAAAGTTACTTTTTATTACCACTTTTCTGCAAGATGTATGTTGTTTAAACATCCTATTCATAGGCTTTTTCAGGTTTTTTAGTGACCTGTTTTTGGTGTTTTTTGAATAGGTCACTAAATAGGTCACTTGAAATATGACCTTTTTTGTATTATTTTGCTATATGAACAGAAACAAAAAACGCTGTAAACATTTATGTTTACAGCGTTTTAGCTTATTTTGGTTTCTAACCTGGCGGAGAGTGAGGGATTCGAACCCCCGGACCTGTTACAGTCAACAGTTTTCAAGACTGCCGCAATCGACCACTCTGCCAACTCTCCTTACTTGCTACGATTTCTCGTTTTCAGTGGTGCAAATATAGAAAGCTTTTGTGTTTTGTCCAAATAATATTTGAAAAAAGTTTTTAAGTTATTAATTATCAAACTGAAAAATTAATTGTGATACTTTAAAACCTTGTTGATTCTTGTGCTTTACGAGAGAAAAGTCTGTAAATCCAGTGTTTTTGTTATTACAATTTTACCAAAAATGAAAAATTAGTTGCTTTAATTTTACTATTAATCTATTAAATTAGGAAAAGATTTGGAAATTAATTTAGACTTAAAAATCAATCAAATTGTAAATCCTTCATCATAATGCAAATTGAACACCTTGCAATCATAAATCATAAATAAAATCAATTTCTAAAATAACTATAAATTATTAATAGTATCTTTGGTGCGGTAATGTATATGTGAAGTGCTGATTTTAAGTGATTAAGTCCTGTGCCATTCGCTTCACTTTATTTTTTGCTGTAGAGATGGCATACAGCGTTTTATTTTATTTAAATTATGAATGCAGTAGCATTAGACTTTCCTACAGTTTCTTATGCAGAGTTCCTTTCTAATTTTAAGGCTTCTTTAGGGTCTTTGTTTCAAAGAGAAAACATAGATCAATTAAGTCTTTCCAGAGGTTTGCCTCCTAATGTTTGGAAAGAAATTTTCAATTTGAAACCTCTTTCTGTTGCTATTCCAACTGAATATGGTGGAAGAGGCGTGAAGGTGAAAGAATGTCTCGGATTGCTTTCTGCAGCTTCATACGAGTCTCTTCCATTGTCATTGACATTCGGGATTAATATTGCATTATTCTTGGAACCTTTGGCTAAATATGGGAATAACATCATCAAAGGTGATATTTTCAAACATTTCCTAGATTTTGGAGCAATGGGTGGATTGATGATTACTGAACCAGATTTTGGTAGTGATGCATTGAATATGAAAACCCAAAACAAACAACTGAAAGACAATTCTTACCACATCAAAGGAACTAAACATTGGCAGGGTCTTACAGGTTTGGCTAATTATTGGTTAATTACTTCAAGAAATATCAATGCTGAAGGTAATCTTGGTAGAGATGTGGATTTCTTCATAGCAGATACTCACAAGCCAGAACAAAACATTGAAGTTAAGGAATATTATGATAACGCAGGTCTTTATATGATTCCTTACGGATTAAATAAAATCGATATCAAAGTTCCGGAACAAAATAAGTTAATTCCTGAAAGTACAGGTCTTAAAATGATGTTGGACATTCTTCACAGAAGCAGATTCCAGTTTCCGGGAATGGGAATGGGATTTTTAAAAAGAATGATGGACGAGGCTACAAAACATTGTAAAGAAAGAATTGTTGGTGCTTCTAACTTATTTTCTTTGGATCAGGTTCAATATCAATTGGCAAAATTACAGTCATTCTTCACGCTTTCTTCTGCAATGTGCGCAAAAAGTACAAGCGTAAGCGGGATTGATAAAGATGTTTCAGGAAGTGGTGTTCACGCTAACAGTATGAAAGCTTTTGTGACAGATATGATGCAGGAAGCTGCTCAGATTTTGGTTCAATTATCTGGTGCAAAAGGTTACAGACTAAGTCATATCGGTGGGAGAGGAATTATGGACAGCCGACCTTTCCAAATCTTTGAAGGTTCAAACGAAATGCTTTATACGCAAATTTCTGAAGGGATTTTGAAAGATATGAAGAAGAAAAAAACAGACAATTTAGGAGAATATCTTTTGATTAATGATATTACTAAAGATGCTGCAAAATTATACTCGAAAGAACTTAATGTGACGATTGATGGTCCACTTTCTCAAAGAAAAATGATAGACCTTGGGAAAATTATTTCAAGAATCGTGACAGTTAATGACTTACTAGATCTTAATAATGCAGGTTTTAATCAGGATTTGAGTGATAATTCTATCGAAATTGTAAGACAAGAAGTTGTGACACTCTTAGCTTCTATGAGCCACCACAAAAACATCAACGCCGTTTGCGATATCAGTGAGAAAAGTGATTGGATGTCATTTTTCTAATGATTATTTCAAATTATAGATAAGAAAAATGCCTCTAATTTTAGGGGCATTTTTTATGTCTCGCATATTTGTCGTATATTTGCGTATAATTTCTAAACAGTTTTCTGTAATTGCTGAAAATTTTCAAGACAATTTATTGTGTTTTCGGTCATATGGGTTAATGTTATATTGGCAGCACAAGTTCCAAATTGCAAAGACAGAACGGCTTTTTAATCTTATTGAGATTTGATTTCAAATTATTGATGAACTCATTTCGGACTTCGTAACTTCATTTCAATAACTAAAATAACAAACATAATTTATGGCAGATTCTTTCTCCAAAAAAGAAAATTTCAAGAAAAAACAACAAAAACAAAAAGAAAAAGCACTTCGTCGTGAAGAGCGTAAAACTAATAACGACAAAGGAAAAGACATCGAGTTTATGTATGTGGATGCATACGGAAGATTGACTTCTACACCTCCAGAGGAGAAGTTGGAAGTAGATTTGGATAACATCCAGTTAGGTGCAGCGCCTGTGGAAGCAGAAGAAGCTGTGAAAACAGGAATCGTAACTTTCTTAAGTGAAAAAGGATACGGTTTCATCACTGAAAATAAAACCAACGAAAATATCTTTTTCCATAGTAACAATTGTGCAGTGCCGGTAAAAAAAGGAAACAAAGTAGCTTTCGAAAAAGAAAGATCCCCAAAAGGCTTTTCGGCAGTCAATATCGAACTTGTCAAATAACTTTTTGATTTTAAAATATTTACAATAAGCTCCAGTCGGAGCTTATTTTTTTTGGCTTCATTTTAGATAAAAGTAATTTATGAATATAGAATTACTAGGTTTAATTGCCGGAGGAATTACATCAATCGCAATGATGCCACAACTCATCAAAGTTATCAAGGAGAAAAATGCCAAAGATATTTCCGTTGTGATGCTTTTGGTTTTGATTACAGGATTATCACTTTGGGTTTGGTACGGAATCTTACAGGACGAATTACCAATTATTTTATCAAATGGTTTTTCGGTTTTAGTCAATCTAACTTTGCTGGTATGCTGTATTATTTTCAAAAAGAAAAACTAAATCTCATAAATCTCAGCATCCGTAAACACATAGAATCTTCCTTTTTTAGGGAGATTTTTTGTATCTAATCCTGTAAACTCGCTGAAAGCAGGAAGCAATAATTGACTTTCTGAGACAACAAAACAAGGCAATTTGATATTTTTCACCGAGGAATTGATGACAAATCCCGGATGAATATGACCCGTAATCTGAAATTTCTCATTCTTTTTCTGAAAATCGTGAACGAAAATAAATTCATCAATTTCGAGAAATTCATCTCTGAAATTAAGGCAGAGTTTGGCTTCCAGTTTTTTTGAAATTCTGTCGTGATTGCCTTCTATCAGATGAAATTCAAGATTTGGAAATTGGTTTTTCCATTCGCAGAATTTGTCGACACCAGAATTGTCTCCGGCGTGCAATAAATCACCGACCACAAGGAACTTTTCGGGTTTAAAATATTCTATGAGAACGGATAATCTTTGCAAATCGTTTTCAAAAACCTGGTCGGAGAGGGCAATCCCGTTTTTGCGGAAATGAGCGGTTTTTCCGATGTGCAAATCGGAGAGAATCAACGCTTTTTCTTTTTTCCAAAACAAGGCACGCTGATTGGTTAAGGTAAAAACTTCGTTTTTTATGTTGATATTTTTTGTTGCTATTTTCATAATTAAATAAACATAATCTTTGTCATTCCGTAAGAAACCTAGCGTAGCGGTTCGACGAAGTCAATCTAAACAGCTGAGATTCCCACGGAATGACAAAAACACTGCAAAATTCACAAAAACAAATATTATTTTTTCTTCGCCTGCTGAATCAGTTTCTGAATTCTCAAATCCAAATCTTCACTCGTCAAAGTCTGTCTCAAACTGTCTACTTTTATCGGGAAACTCAGTGGCGTAAAAGCGTTGGCAAATTTCAGGATAATTTTTGATTTTTCGATTCTTTTGAATGCTTCAACCAAACGCTGTTCCTGCAATTGCATATTGAATACCTCCGTATAAGCCTGTCGCACGAGGAAATGATTCGGGTCGTGGTCTTCCAGAACTTTGAAAATAAGACCTGCCGAACTTTGCAAAGATTTGTTGGAGCGCTGTTGTCCGGGAAAATTCTGAACAACCATCCCGGAAATCACCGCAATATCACGGAATTTTCTCCTTGCCATTTCTGCCGCATTGATGCTGGAAATCACATCAGTCATTAGATTTTCTCTCGTTAAAATTTTGTCTAAATTTTCTTCATTAAGCGGAATTTCTTTATCACTGAACAGTTCAAAGCCGTAATCATTCATCGCCATCGAAAAGGAAATCGGAGCCAGCTTTGAAATCCGGTAAGCAATCAATGCAGCCATTACTTCGTGCACCAAACGACCCTCGAAAGGATACATAAACAGATGATAACCTTCACGGTTCTTAATCAATTCCACCAAAAATTCATTATCCTTCGGAATGTGCGACCGTTCTTCCTGATTAACCAGAAGCGGATGCAGGAATTTTAGTTCTTTTTCAGAAGCTTTCGGATTAAGCGCTCCGGATAATTTTTCACGCAAAAACTGACCGAGATTAGAACTCAATGGTAATCTTCCGCCCAAGTAACTCGGAGCCTGCGCTTTTCCTTTGGAAGCCCGAACGAAAACCGTCATATCCTTTATCATTGCGACTTCCAGAACTCTTCCGGCCAAGATAAATTTCTCTTCTTTTTTTAATCTCGAGATAAAATATTCCTCAACCATCCCGATGTATCCGCCGGAAATAAATTTCACTTTCAGCATCGCATCGCTCACAATCGCACCCATATTCATCCGGTGAAGCATCGCAATTCTTCGGGAAGTTACTTTGTGCAGACCATCTTCCATTACCACGACTTTATGGTATTCTTCGTAGCTTTTCAGCGCGCTTCCACCAATTGTGAGAAAATCAATCATCGACTTCCATTCTTCGTCCGTCATTTCCTGAAATGTGTAAACCTGCTTGATTCTTTCATAGGTTTCTTCGGGATAAAATCCGTCGCCAATCGCCAAAGTCATCAGAAACTGAACCAAAACATCGAAGCATAAAACCTGCGGTTCACGAGGCTCAATCACATTTTGTTTGACGGCTTCTTTCAGGGCTGAAACTTCAATCAATTCCAAAGAATGGGTCGGAACACAATAGATTTTTGAAGTTTCAAAAGGGGAGTGACCGCTTCGTCCGGCACGCTGCAGAAACCTCGCAACACCTTTTGCAGAGCCAATCTGAATAACCGTATCAACAGGTTTAAAATCAATTCCTAAATCCAGAGACGACGTTGAAACAACGGCTTTCAGTTTTCCTGAACTTAAATTTTCCTCAATCCAAATTCTCAGATGTGCATCAATCGAACTGTGATGAATTGCGATTTGTCCGGCAAAATCTGGATAAGCATTGAGCAATAATTGATACCACATTTCACTTTGGCTTCTCGTATTGGTAAAAACAATCGTTGATTTTGATTCGAGAATAATTGGAACAACTTTATCCGCCAATTTTTGCCCGAGATGTCCTGCCCAAGGCAAAATTTCAACTTCATTCGGAAAGACGGAAAGAATCTCAATTTTCTTGTGTTCTTTGGCGGTAACTTTTGTTTTTTTAATTGGATAAGGAATCAAAACTTGCATCGCTTCATCGAGGTTTCCGATTGTTGCCGTAATTCCCCAAATCTTCATTTTGGGAACATAATTTCTTAATTGCGAAATCCCCAATTCCACCAAAACGCCACGTTTTGAACCCAATAATTCGTGCCATTCATCGACAACAATTGTTTGTAAATTCGTGAAAAAACGCTGATGATTTTTCTGCCCGAGAAGAAGATGTAAACTTTCGGGAGTTGCCACGAGAATTTCGGGCATATTTTTGACCTGCTGTTGCCGGACTTTTGGGTCGGTGTCGCCATTTCTGACTCCGACTGTCCAATCCAGTCCGATTTCGTCAATCGCTTCCTGCATTGCCTTGGCAATATCTTTCGAAAGGGAACGGAGCGGCGTAATCCAAATCATTTTCAGTCCCTTTTTGTATTGGTCGGGATAATTTAGAAAGTCTGAAATTAAAGCTAAGAAAACGGAATACGTCTTCCCAAATCCGGTTGGCGCAACCACCATTCCGCTATAACCATTCCCAAATTTCTGCCAAGTCTGAATCTGAAACTTGAATGGAGAAATACCTTTATCGCTCATCCAGTTTTGAATGATTTTGTAGCCGTCGGTATTTTCGAAGTTGCTCAATTTTTTTTTATTTTATACTTAGTTCTTCTTAATAAAATAAACTCGTTTATTTCTTCAACATTAAGAATTTAAGAATATTGAATGAAATAATTTATTAAGAATCAATAAATTGATTTTGTTTAAAAACATTAAGTAAAAATTAAAACTTAATGCCTTAATGTTTAATATTCAAATTACTGTATTAACTTTTTTATCTCCTCAATATTATCAATCTCATCCACTGTTTTATCTTTTCGCCATCTCAGGATTCTTGGGAAACGCAAGGCAACACCACTTTTGTGGCGATTACTGAAACCGATTCCTTCAAAAGCAATTTCGAAAACCAGTTCAGGTTTTACGGTTCGAACCGGACCAAATTTCTCGATCGCATTTTTATTCACGAACTTGCTGACTTCCATAATTTCCTTATCTGTTAATCCGGAATACGCTTTGGCAATTGTGACTAATTTATCCTCGTTTTTAACGGCAAAAGTATAATCGGTGTAATATGCGCTTCTTCGTCCGCTGCCTTTTTGGGCGTAAATCAAAACCGCATCAATGGTTAACGGATTAATTTTCCATTTCCACCAGTCGCCTTTTTTTCGTCCGGAATGGTATGGAGAATTTTTCTGTTTCAGCATCAGACCTTCACTGTTGATTTCTCTGGAACTTTCCCTGATTTGGTCTAATTCGTTCCAATCTTCAAACTCAATTTGTTGTGAAATTCTGATGTTTTCAGGGCCTTCGTTCAGTAATAATTCTTCCAGCATTGCACGTCTTCCGGAAATCGGTTTTTCCCGCAAATCGTTGCTTTCCAATTCTAACAAATCATAAGCAAAAACCTGAATCGGAATGTCGGAAAGCATTTTCTTGGTTAGAGTTTTTCGGTTGAGACGCTTTTGTAATTCATTGAAATTTAAAACTTTATTATCTTTTACAGCCAGAATTTCTCCGTCAATAACAAAATTACCTTTCATCTGTTGAACCACTTCTTTGATTTCAGGAAACTGTTCGGTAATCAGCTCTTCGCCTCTTGACCAGATAAAAACTTCGTCATTTCGTCTGATGATTTGACCACGAATTCCGTCCCATTTGTATTCAATCAACCATTCATCGGGCGTTCCGAGTTCTTCCAAATCTTTTTCCAAAGGATAAGCCAGACAAAAAGGATAAGGTTTTGAATTGTCGGGATTGACGTTTTCTGCTGAAATCAATTCCTGAAAAGAAACTTCATTCGGCAACCATTTCCCCATCAAACTGTGCATCAAGGCACTGGATTCCTGTTCGGAAAATTTAGTCAGGGCATTAATCAAAGTCTTATCTGAAACGCCAATTCTGAAACTTCCGCCCAGCAATTTGTTAAAAATCAAACGTTCTGTATAATCCAAACCGTTCCAGGAATTCAGAACAAATTCCTTTTTCTCGAGGTCAGTTTTTGTTTTAAGGTTGATAATATCATTCATCCATTCCGATAAAGAACGTTCGATTTTTTCGGTTGGAGGCGGAAGAATTAAGGACAATGTTTCTCCCAAGTCGCCGACCGAAGAATAACTTTCCTGAAACAGCCAAAACGGCAATTGCGTGATTTCCAATGCCCATTCTTTCATATAATTGGTGTTCACGTTTCGTTTTGGTCTTTTCCCCGTAAACAAAGCGATGAACCAGACTTTATCTTCATCAGGCGCGCGTTCCAGGTAATCGATGATGGCATCGATTTTAGCGTTGGTTTTGTTGGTGCTTTCGAGAGCGTTGATGAGTTCAGCGAAATGTCTCATTTCTAAATTTTTATAATTTTGGGCAGCTTAATCTGCCTTCCGTTCCCAAACCTAACGGAGTGTTTCGACGTAGTCCATCTTTTTTACAAGACATTTTCAAAATTTTAGTCCAGCAAAAAAAGAATTTCCACTCAAGTCGGGCTGTGAGAGATTCTCTGCTTTATATGCTGTTATTAATAGGTCGCTCCTACGGAGCTCCGCTTTACCGTTAATTCTTTTTGCTATTAACAGTAAGTTCCTACGGAACTTTTCAAGCATTGCTTTAATCTTTGATAATTTCTTTTTCAGTTTCTTCTTCGTCATCGTCGCCGTACAATGTTTCAACAACATCAGATTTGATTCCGATTTCATTTAAATATTTAGAAAAAACTTCGGTTTGCCCGTGTGTCACGTGGACGATTTCGGCTTCGGTTGCCTTGATCGCTTGTAACAAACCTTTCCAATCGGCGTGATCGCTCATTGCAAAACCAGCATCCGCACTTCGCCATCTTCTGGCACCACGAACCTGCATCCAACCAGAGCAAATTGCTGTTGCCGCATCGGGAATTTTCTTAATAACATTGGAATCCAATAATGCGGGTGGAACAATAACGATATCTCCCGCAACGTGCTTAATATTTTCCCTAAAATCAGGAACTTCATAATCGGGAAGTTGAATTCCGACTTCCTCAAAAGCCTGATTGAGCTTACCAATAGAGTAGTGGACGTGAATTTTCCCTATTCCTTCCACCGCTTTCATCACTCTTTGCGCTTTTCCCAAAGAATAGCCTATGAATACTGATGTTTTCTGATTTTCCTGATTACGTAAAACCCAGCTTTGCATTCTTTTGTTCAGATCATCTACTTCCAGCCAGTTGTAAATCGGAAGTCCGAAAGTACTTTCTGTCACAAATTCATTGCATTTTACAAGTTCAAAAGGTGTACTCAATCCGTCATCCTGAACTTTGTAGTCGCCTGAAATTACACTCACATAACCTTTATATTCTAAACGGATTTGCGCAGAACCAATGATGTGACCCGCCGGATGAAGCGAAAGTTTTACACCGTTGATATTGAGAACTTCGCCATATTGTAAAGTCTGACATTCAATATCTTCAGCAATTCTTTTCTTTAAAATAGGTTTTGTAAAATGATGACAGAGATATTTTTTCATTCCCCAACGGGCGTGGTCGGCGTGACCGTGCGTAATAACCGCCAAATCAACCGGTCGCCAAGGATCGATGTAAAATTTCCCTTGCGGACAGTAGATGCCCTTGTTTGTGAATGTGATGAGTTTCAAAAGAATTCAGGTTTCTTTTGAATATTCAAAAAGCTGACCAATTTATTTTAAGTTCAAACTTTTCTGCAAATCACTCCACGCTCCTCCGTTATGGACATTTTTGAATCCTTTTTCCTTTAAGATATTCTCCACTTTTACGCTTCTCAAACCGTGAGAACAAACGGTAATATAAGTTTTATTCGGATCAAGTTCTATATATCTTTCACGGATTGTTCCTAAAGAAATGTTCTGAGAACCGGCAATGTGACCCATTTCAAATTCTTTTTCCGTTCTTACATCGAGAATGATTGCTCCGTTTTTTATCAATTTATCTAAATCCTTATCCAAAGTCTGATATTTATAAATTCTGTACACGACATTAATGGCAAGGATGATTCCGCAGAAAATCAATACATTTTTCATAGTTTGCTTAAAATTTTTCTGTCAATATAAAATGTTCCAAACGGGATAATGCAGGCTAAAAGCACTTTCCAAGTTATTTCTTTAAACTTCCAATTCTGTTCGACACCGACGCTCAAAGTGTTGAATAAAAAAAGTAGAAATAACGAACCGTGAATCGGTCCCATCATTTTTACAAAAGCTGGATTATCAAAGCCATATTTTAATGGAACTGCAATGAATACTAAGGTTAATAATGAAATTCCTTCGAGAATCGCAATAATTCTTAACCGTCCGATTTTAGTTTTAAATAAATCAATCATAATTATCTGAAATAAGGTCTGTTAGCGAGAGGAGAGAATGGCCACGGAATGGCTATAAAAATGATAATCAAAGCAATGACAAAATAAATCAACATTATTTTAAACTTCTCTTTGTTAGTTGTTTTTCTTTTAGAAATGGATGAACCGATTGTAATTAAAATAATAGAAAACAACATCAGGAAAATATGGATTATTCCGAAAAATAAAAGATCAAACGACTTTTTAGCCTCATCAAAATTGTTCCAAAAGTATTTAATGATCGGACTTTGAGAATATAAAGTAATTCCCAGAACCAACTGAATATGAGCAATCGTTGCCGTCCAATGCCTCACGGAATTGTCTGTTTTTGAGAATTCTTTATTTGAAAAATATCCTTTGTAAGCCCTGAAAATCGAGTAAACTAAACTCAATAAAACCAACCACCGAAAAGTAGAGTGCAAGAAAGTCAATGTCTGATACATCATTAATTTTTTTAATAATGAGACAAAGGTAAAACAAAAACATACTAATTAGTATGTTTTTAATCAAAAAAATTATTTCAGGGTTTCAAAATACGACTTAAGGCCTTTTAAATAAACAAGATAAACGGATTTGGAATTCTCTAATTTTCCTAAATTTCTTACTCCCCAATATCCTGAAAGTACAAAAACGGCAACTTCTTTTGCTTCAACATCAGCTTTCAACAAACCGTTTTCTTTGCCTTTTTCAATCGCTTCAATCATTGTGTTTTCCCATTGTAAGGAAAGTGTATTCAGAGCCTTGGTAAAATCAATGTTCCAAGGCGCCATTTCCTGGGTAAAGTTGGAAGCCGGACAGCCATATTCAACCTTTAGCGTGTCGTTTTCCATTAGCAGATTATACATTAAGTTATAAATTCCATCTAACGGATTTACAATATTTTGAAAAGGTTCAATGAAAGTATTTTTGAAGTTGGGAATCATAAGATCATTAATGATCGCCAAACCCATTTCGTCCTTCGTTTTGAAGTGATAGTAGAACGCTCCTTTTGTCACCTGAGTAGTCGCAAGAATCTCATCCACACTGGTGGTCTGATAACCTTTTTTGTATATTAAATCAAATGCTTTTTGGAGAATATTCAATCGTGTTTCCTGTGACTTTTTCATAAAATGCCGGATGAGCTTTTTGCAAAGGAACAAATTATTTTAATAAAAAACTCCAGCAAATTTTGCTGGAGTTGAATGATTCTGATTTTTAATTGATTACTGCATTTCCTTCGACGCCGTCGGAATTATCTGTTTTATTTCCAGTAACAGCAGCTGCGACAAAACTTAGAAGACTAACTACTTTTCCGGCTTTTGTATCCCAGTAATAAGTGTCTTTTGGTTCAACTCGAATGATGGAAACATTTGGGTCATCTTTTCCATCGAACCACGCATTGGCCATTGGTGACCATTTTTCTTCGATGGTTGCACGGTCTGTGTAAACAAAGGCTTCTCCATAGATAGAAAGGTATTCGGAATCGCTGTTATTCATAAAATAAAGTTGTACGCGATTATCTTCCTTGATTTCGAAATTTTTATTACTTGTTTCGCTACTGATGAACCAAAGATTTCCATTGTCGTCGGTTTCCTGCAAAGACATTGGTCTCGAATTGACTGGTAATCTGTCTAGTTCTGTGGCGAACATACAAATCCTGGCTTTTTCAGATAGTTCCTTAATTTTTTTAATTGCTTCTTGCTGTGTAAGATTTTCTGTAGACATAATGTTTTATTTTTAGTGATTTGTAAATTTTAAATTATCCATTAACAATTTCCCCGCCATTAGGATGTAAGACTTGACCGCTTATGTACCTAGAATCGTCGCTGGCTAAAAATAGGAAACTTGGAGCCACCTCATTGGGCTGTCCCGCACGCTTCATTGGCGAATCACTCCCGAATTCAGAATTCTTTTTGGGTTTGAATGATGATGTAATTAGTGGTGTCCAGATTGGACCAGGTGCAACAGCATTCACTCGGATTCCTTTATCGATCAAATTAGCGGAAAGACTTCTTGTAAAAGAAATGATAGCACCTTTTGTAGCAGAATAGTCTATTAATTTTGGACTTCCTCGGTAAGCGGTTACGGATGAAGTGTTGATAATGCTCGCACCTTTATTTAAATAAGGTAACGCATATTTTGTAACCCAGAAATAAGAAAAAACATTATTCTCAAATGTTCTTACCAATTGATCTGTAGAAATTTCTTCAATAGATTCTGATTCCCAATGTAGACCAGCATTATTGATGATAATATCGATTTTTTTGTGAATTTTTATTGTAGTTTCGATCACTTTTTTACAATGATTTTCTTTTCCCAAATCTCCTTTTATTAAAGTGCATTTTCTGGAATAAGCTTCTACTTCTTTTTTAGTTTCTTTGGCATCTTTGGTTTCGCTGAGATAAGCAATGATAATATCAGCACCTTCTTTTGCAAACAGTAGAGCAACTGCTTTCCCGATTCCACTGTCTCCGCCAGTAATTAAAGCGACTTTGTTTTTTAACTTTCCTTCTTTCGGATAATTGATTGGATCAGTTTCAGGAATTGGATTCATATTCTTTTCCAATCCCGGCCGTCTTTGTTTCTGCTGAGGTCTTATTTTCTTTTTCGTCTCCTTTTCCATTTTTACTTTTCGGAATAATTACAAATAATGTGCTATTTATGAATTAATAAAAATCAAGCGAAAAAATATCCGATAGAAAAACCAGCAGATTTTTTATCAATTAAAGCGACTAAATGAAAATTTCAATTCAAATTTCTATACTTATTTGGGCTTACATTAATTTTTGATTAAACTATGTCGTAAAAGGCTGGAGGAATTATCAGTATAACTTTTTCACAATCGCAATAAAAAAACGATGCGGCTTCCTTATATAAAAAAGTCCGTTCAACAATTTGTGAACAGACTTTTTTTGAAAATTTAGTTAGACTCTATTAAATTTTAAATCCACCAGAAACCTCAATTCTTTGTGCATTAATCCATTTAGAATCATCAGAACAAAGGAAAGCAACAACGCTTCCGATATCATCTGGCAAACCAACTCTTCCCAAAGCTGTTTCAGACGAGATATGGTTGTTCAAATCTGCCACGTCACGCACAACGCCGCCTCCAAAATCAGTTTCAATGGCACCAGGCGCAATGGAGTTCACTCTTATTTTTCTGCTTCCCAATTCCAAAGCTTGGTATCTTGATAAAGAATCAATCGCCGCTTTCATTGCTCCATAAGCAGAATATCCAGCGAAAGAAAATCTTGCCAAACCAGAAGATGTGTTCACAACGCTGCTTCCGTCATTCAGCAATGGTAATAATTTTTGGGTTAAAAAGTAAGGTCCTTTGAAATGGATATTCGTCATCGCATCCAACGTTTCCTCGGTTGTTGTTTCAAAACTTTGATTAATTCCGATTCCTGCGTTATTAACCAAAGCGTCCAACTTTGCAGATGCAAATTGATTGTCCAAAATATTTTTTACTTCTGTTACAAATTGGTCAAAGCCAGTAGTTGTTGAAATATCCAAAGGTAAAGCGAATGCCTTTTGTCCGATGCTTTCAATTTCTTTTACGACTTCGTCTGCAGCCTCTTTTTTCGTTTGATAAGTGATAATAAGATCAAATCCTTTTTTTGCCAATTGTAAAGCTGAATCTTTACCCAATCCACGGCTTCCGCCAGTTACTAATGCTATTTTACTTGCCATTTTTTTTAATGTTTTAATTAATGATACAAAGTTGAAAAATCTGGGCATTAACCTATTTGCATAAATCAAATTGATATTTGTGAAAATCAAACAATCAATAGTTCTCGATAATGTTGTGGTGATTGTTGACTGTGTTTCTTGAAAAAGTTAGAAAAATGCGCGACTTCTTCAAAACCTAATGTGAAAGCAATTTCAGAAATATTCCATTGTGTTTGGGTTAATAATATTTTAGCTTCCTGGAAAATTCGGCTTCCAATGATTTCTCCGGTCGTTTTTCCGGTTGTTTCCTTTAAAACTCTATTCAAGTGATTCACGTGGACTCCCAATATTCCGGCAAAATCAGCAGGTGTTTTCAGTTGCAGAAGCTGACTGATGTTTTCGATGGGAAACTGTCTTTCCAGTAATTCGATAAATAATGTTGTGGTTCTGGAAGCGGCAGTTTTATTATTTTCAATGGGTTGGATTGGTTTTAATTTCTGGCCAAAATGAATCAGTTCCATCACATAATTTCTCAGCAAATCATATTTATATAGATAATCCGACTTGATTTCTTCGTGCATTTTCAGGAATATAGCTTCGAACTGAAGATATTGTTCTGTAGTAATCTGAAAAATAAAATCGCTGTTTGCAGAGAACACAGGAAGATTATCCAGTTCTAATCCAATCTTAGTAGTTGGTAAAAAATCCTTGGTGAAAACACAAAAATGTCCGGATTGGTCTGTGCAGAGATGTGTATAATTATAAGGAATTTTTGGTGATGCAAAAAGAACGGCACAATCTTCAATCTGGATTGTTTTATCGGCATATTCCACTTTATTCTGTCCGTTAATTAGGCTTATTTTGTAATAAGTTCGTCTGTTGTAAGGCATTTCGGTTTTCGATTTACAGCTTCTGTAAATTTCAGAAATATCAAAAACATTGAAGTGGCCAATATCCTTATTAATATTTTCATTTAGGAATTGATTGATATCTGGACAAGTATCTCCAAGAATATCCTGATAAAATTCTTTGATGGTGATAGAACTCATTGTATTTGTAAAAATCAAAGATACGGGTTTGAAGTTGATTTCAAAAGATATATTACTTAATAGAAGATTCCATTTATATATAAAATTGAATCATTCCGTCATTTTGGCTACAACCAAACTCATTTTGGCAACATTTCGCTTGCTGCTTCTGCAGACATTTGTATTATAAAATTTAAACAAAATTTACAATGCAAAAAGCAATTTTTATCACAGGCGCATCATCAGGATTAGGGAAAGCAACCGCAAAACTATTTCAGTCCAAAGGCTGGAATGTAATTGCTACAATGCGAAATCCACAAAACGAAACCGAACTTTCTCAATTGGACAATGTAATATTGCTTCCTTTGGATGTTACCAATTTGGAACAGATTCAGGAAACAGTAAAAAAAGCGATTGAACTTCACACGATTGATGTGGTTTTCAATAACGCAGGTTATGGTTTGATTGGGGCTTTGGAAGCTTTGACAGACGAGCAAATCGTGAAACAATTAGACACTAATCTACTCGGAGTCATTCGTGTGACACAAGCTTTCATTCCTTATTTCAGAAAGAATAGAAACGGATTATTCATTACCACAACATCGATCGGCGGATTATTGACTTTTCCTCTGGATTCGCTTTATCACGCTACAAAATGGGCTTTGGAAGGCTGGAGCGAAAGTATGTCTTTTGAACTTGCTTTACACAATGTTGGTATCAAAACCATTGCACCGGGCGGAATTAAAACTAATTTTGCAGGAGAATCTTTAGCTATTGCCAATCATCCGGCTTATGAAAACGGAACGCAGAAATTATTTGAACTGATGAATCCCAACAACTTCGAACCTGTAGAATGGATTGCGGATGTGGTTTATGAAGCGGCGACAGACGGCAAAAATCAGTTGCGATATGTAACTGGAGAATTCGCGAACCAGTTGTACAATCGTCGTTTGGAAATAGGTTCGGAAGCTGCAGTTCAGGAAATGAAACAGATGGTTTTTGGAAGTTTACTCAACTAAAAAATTAAGAAATGAATAATCCGATAAAAGTAAATTCTATATCAGAGCTTCACGAAATGTTGAATTTTGATAAGCCTGTTCATCCCTTGATCAGTATCAATGACAATGCTAATATGGTTGTTGATGAAAATCTTCTTAACCAGCATTTTTTGTTCAATTTCTACAAGATTTCATATAAAAAAACACTAAAAGGTAAAATTGGTTATGGCCAAGGTTATTATGATTTTGATGAAGGCGGAATGGTTTTTACCGCTCCCAACCAACTGATTTCCACAACGTCGGATGACACGGAATATGAAGGTTTGACAATGCTCATTCATCCCGATTTTCTGAGGAATTATTCTTTGGCAACGCGAATCAAAAGCTTGGGATTCTTTTCTTACGCCGCGAATGAAGCTTTGTTTTTATCGGACAAAGAAAAACAGACGATCTTTTCGGTTTTTGATAATATTAAAGAAGAACTGAATAACACGATTGACGATTTCAGCCAGGATGTGATTATTTCTCATATGGAGGTTTTGCTCAATTATAGCAATCGTTTTTACAAGCGACAATTCATCACAAGAAAAGCTGTGAATCACGATCTGCTTTCGAGAGTTGAAGAGCTTTTAAAAGTTTATTTTGATAAAGAACAAAGTTTGAACAAAGGTCTTCCAACCGTAGAATTTCTCGCTACAGAATTGAACCTTTCCCCAAGATATCTAAGTGATATGCTACGTTCTTTGACGGGACAAAATGCACAGCAAATCATTCACGAAAAGCTCATCGAAAAAGCTAAAGAATATTTGACAACCACGAGTTTTTCTGTTTCGGAGATTGCTTATCAATTGGGCTTTGAGCATCCTCAATCGTTCAGCAAGTTATTTAAAAATAAGACCAATCAAACGCCAGTACAATTCAAACAAAGTTTTAATCATAATTAATTATTGAAATGAATATAGAAAAGTTGATTAAAGATTGGATTACAGTCAGTAATAGTTATGACACCGAAAAATATTTGAAATTCTATCTGATGGATGCTGTTTTAGATGATTCTTCGGTTGGAATGAAATTTATTGGAAAAGATGGGATTAAGGATTATTTTGTTAGTTATTTTATCGGTTATCAAACTCAAACTGAATTAAGGAAATTGGAAATTAACGAAAATTCAGCTTATTTGGAAGTGGAATTTACAGGTGATTTTCCTGAAGGTAAAATTGGCGGAACCTTTGATTTTATTTTTAAGGATGATAAAATTGAGTTTTTGAAAGCGGATTTGATTTAAAATAATTGACCTTGATATTTATAAAAAATGGTGAGAAATTCTTATCACTTTTGTTTTTCAGAAAGGAATTAAACTCAAAATTATTTTTTATACATTTGCGCCAATCTGGTGAGCTGTAAAAAGCACTTAATAGGGAATCCGGTGAAAATCCGGAGCAGACCCGCTGCTGTAAGCTTCACAAAAAAGATTTTTGAAAATTATATCCACTGTTGAAAGATGGGAAGGATTTCAAAAATGAAGTAAGTCAGAAGACCTGCCAGAAGTTTAAAATAATTGACGCTTTCGTGGAATAAAGCTTAGTCAACAATGATTTTTGTGCAGCCCACGTTGTACTCTGTCATTGCTTTCTTACATCCATTAGCGTCATCATTATTCGATATGAGCTAATGGTGACACGATCTACTTTTCGGTTTTACAAGGCTGTTGTTGCAATGTTTGTGACAGCTTCTTCGCTGTGTTTTTCCCAATCTAAAAAAGATACAATTGAGACAGAGATTCTCAAAGTTGACGTTTACAAAAAGAGTTCCAAGGAGATTTTACCAGCGCAAACACTTTCTGGCGAACAATTGGAAAGGCTCAACAGTCATTCGGTTGCTGATGCATTGAGGTATTTTTCAGGTGTTCAAATCAAAGATTATGGAGGAATTGGCGGACTGAAAACCATCAACATCCGAAGTATGGGAAGCCAGCATGTTGGCGTTTTCTATGACGGAATCCAATTGGGAAATGCGCAAAATGGATTAGTCGATTTAGGAAGGTTTTCTCTGGATGACATCGAGGAAATCTCACTTTATAACGGACAGAAATCTGAAATTTTCCAGCCTGCCAAAGACTTTGGTTCATCCGGTTCTATTTATCTTCAGCCAAAAACGCCTCAATTTAAATTCAATAAAAAAACAAATCTCGTTCTGAGGTTAAAAAACAGTTCTATCGATTTATTCAATCCGTCATTCAGGTTGGAACAGAAGATTTCGGATAAAGTTTCAGCGAGTTTCAGTTCTGAGTTTTTGCAGAGTGACGGGATTTACAAATTTCGTTATCGTAAAAAATATCCGGATGGTGAAACAGCTTATGACACGATTGCCAAACGTTTCGATTCTGATATTCGAGCTAAGCGTTTTGAAACCAGTCTTCACGGTAGTTTGGATAAAGGAAGTTGGCACGTTCGTGGTTACGGATATATTTCAAATCGTGGAATTCCCGGAGCGATAGTTAATAATAGATTTGGAGCGAGAGGACAGAGAATGATGGATGAAAATTACTTTGTTCAAGCCAATCTTGTCAAGAAAATTTTTCCAAAAATAGAGACGCAGTTTAAAGCCAAATTCGCATACGATTATACCAAATTTGTTGATACTTTGGAGACTCAGGCAGCATTTCCTGTTGTTAATACTTATATTCAGAAAGAGGTTTATTTGTCGTCGTCCAATCTTTATTCTATTACGCCCAATTGGGATTTCAGTGTGAATGTTGATTTCCAGTACAATCATTTGGATGCCGATTTGGTCAACTTTTCTTATCCTTCCAGATACACATCTTTGGCTGCTTTCGCCACAACTTATCAATGGAAAAAACTGAAATTTCTTGGAAGTGTTTTAGGAACTTTCATCAACGAGACAGTGGAAAAAAATTCTAAATCGCCTGATAAAACAGAATGGACACCAGCCGCTTTTTTGAGTTATCAACCTTTTGATTCCAAGGAATTGACATTGAGGGCTTTCTATAAAAACTCTTTCAGGATGCCGACTTTCAACGATTTGTATTACACAGTTATCGGAAATTCTCTTTTGAAACCTGAGTTTACCAATCAATATGATGTTGGATTCACGTATCAGAAATTTTTTCAAAATCAAATTTTCCAATCGTTTTACATCAAGGTTGACTGTTATTTCAATAAGGTCAAAGATAAAATCATTGCAGCCCCCAACGGAAGTATGTTCCGCTGGACGATGCTGAATCTCGGCGAGGTGGAAATCATTGGAACTGATGTCAATTTTCAGGCAGATCTGAATCTTGGTCAGGTCAAATTAAAACCATTATTGACTTACACTTATCAAAGTTCCCGAGATTTTTCTGACAGAAATGAGTCTTATTTTGGAGACCAAATTCCTTACACACCTTGGCATTCCGGGACATTTACGCTGATGTCGGATTACAAAGACTGGTCTTTCAACTACAGTTTTATTTATGTTGGAGAGCGTTACGATGTTAATCAGGATAATATTGCTTATAACTATATCCAGCCTTGGTACACGCACGATTTATCGATTCAGAAAAAATTTAAAATGAATAATCATCAGTTCAAAGCCACTCTGGAAATGAACAATATTTTCAATCAGTTTTACGAAGTGGTTTTGAGTTATCCAATGCCGGGACGAAATTTTAAACTCATTCTAAGTTTTACATTATGAGAAAACTAAATCTTATTTTAAATCTTTTCGCACTGCTCTTCTTGATGTCGTGCAGAACGGATGATATCATTATTCGGCCAGAAGTAGTGAAAGGTCTTGCACCACCGGAAAATACGGCTATCAAAGGATTTTATCTTCTGAACGAAGGTAATATGGGAACCAACAAAGCGACTTTGGACTTCTTCGATTATACGACGGGAACCTACCACAGAAATATCTATTCGGAAATCAATCCGGATGTTGTTAAAGAACTCGGCGATGTCGGAAATGACATTAAAATCTACGGTAGCAAGATGTACGCGGTCATCAATGTATCCAATAAAATTGAGGTTCTGGATGCCAAAACGGCGAAAAGAATCAAAACGATTCAGTTGCAGAACTGCCGTTATATGACTTTCAAAGATGGGAAAGCTTACGCATCCAGTTACGCAGGTCCGGTTTCTCTTGACCCCAATGCACCGATTGGAAAAGTCGTTGAGATTGATACGCTTTCATTGTCCATCCAGAGAGAAGTTGTCGTTGGTTATCAACCCGAAGAGATGCAGATTGTTGGGAACAATCTTTACGTTGCTAATTCAGGAGGTTACCGATTTCCGAATTATGACAGAACAGTTTCAGTCGTTGACTTGAACACATTTACAGAAACTAAAAAAATCGATGTTGCGATTAATCTTCATCACATTGCAAAGGACGATGACGGCGATTTGTATGTAAGCTCCAGAGGCGATTACTACACAATTCCTTCGAGTTTATTTTTAATTGATTCTAAAACAGGAACGGTCAAAAAAGACTTTAAAATTGCGGTCAGCGAAATGACGATTGTGAATGGCAAGCTCTATTTCTACGGTAACGAGTTCAATTACAACACACATTCCTACACCAAATCTTTCGGAATCATCGATGTCAAAACTGAGCAAATCATTTCCAACAAAATCATCGACCAGGAATACGTGGACGCCATCAAAACGCCTTACGGAATCGCTGTCAATCCAATTACAGAAGATATTTATCTAACCGATGCGCGGAATTATGTCTCCACAGGATTTGTTTACTGTTTCGATAAAAACGGAAAATTCAAATGGAAAACAGAAGGCGGCAATATTCCCGCACACTTTGTTTTCCTCTATAAATAAATGGATATGGATAAGAATTATTTGGGCAGCTATTTCCGCCTTCCGTTCCCGCTATTTTCTTTTTTCTCAAAAAAGAAAATGAGCTCCACTCAAGTCGGGCTGCAATCGTATTACGTTCCAAAAAGCTGCTTTTCTTCGATGAGCGTTAGCGTCTTTGCGAACTTTAAAGAAGTTAATTGTTAAAAAAATCTTTGCGCACTTTGCGTTCAAAAAATTATAAATATGAAAAATAAATACTTAAAACTTACATTTCTCTTCTTCATTCTTGCGGGAATCATTGCCTGTAAAAACGATGACGAAGCCAATACTTTCAATCTCGCCGAATCTTATTCAGTTGACCGTTTCAAAGTATTGAACATTCCGACTAATATTTCAGGAACTTTTACTTGGAAAATTAATGATTCTCTTATATCGGATAATTCAAATTTGGATTTCATCAGTCCTTATGCGAAAACTTATCCTCTGACTTTGAAAATTGTTTCAAACGGAACAACGACAACATACACTTCAAAAATCATTGTCAACAAAGAATCGGTTTCTTACAGCAAGTACATTTCCAATGTTTTTGATTTTCGTCCTGCTGTTGGTCAATTTATGAATGAGATTCCGGAATATTCTGCTGGAAACACTACGGAACAAATGATCCAGAAGGCGAAACAATCTTTGGTTGGTTCCAATTCTTCGATGATTTCGCTGGGCGGATTTGGAGGTTATGTCACTTTTGGATTTGACCACACCATCCCAAATATGAATGGCAAAGATTTCAAGATTCTGGGCAATGCATTTTGGGGCGATTTGTCTGCGGAAGAACGTTCGGGCTCTTGCGAACCGGGAATCATTCTGGTAGCTTACGACAAAAATAAAAATGGAAAACC